>DAOSDD010000038.1:0-23643 GCA_035362115.1 Clostridiales bacterium
CATAATTTCATAGGGAACCCGAAGCCCGCTATTTCAATAGCGGTGTAGTTCACTTATGAATACTAAAGAGCATATAAAGAATCATTTTATGGATGAAACAATTTGCCAGACTTCCATAGCTACCGAAATGGAAGTATCAACCAGCTATCTTTCACGTATTTTTAAACAATATACTAATCAAAATATGGTTGATTACATAAATGAACTAAGGGTGGAAAAAGCTAAGTTGCTTTTAGAAAATGAGAAGCTGACGCTATGTGAAATTGCAAAAATGGCAGGATGTAGTGATATATCATTAATAAGAATTTTCAAAAAACATGAGGGTGTTACACCAGGTAAATACCGGGATTATGTAGCATCAAAAAGGGCAGATATGGCAGATTAATTATGTTTTGTTATGCTATAAGCGGTTATTTGCAGCCATTCTCCACATATAAAGGTTAAATCTAAGCAAGTATCAACTTTATAGAGTAATAAATAAATAATCACAGATAGAGAGGAAGTTACTGCAAATGAGTTATCTAAATAAATCAGATATTATTAATGGCTTGAGGAAATTAGGTTTAAGTGATGGTGACCATGTAATGGTGCATAGCTCCTTAAAAAGTTTCGGATATGTAGAAGGAGGTGCAAATACAGTAATTGACGCTGTACTTGAAACAATAGGGTCTGATGGAACTATGCTGTTGCCTACTAATGTATTTCAAGGTTCAGTAACAGTTTTTTTAAGAGACAAAATAAGAGACAATAAGGGAATTGATCTTCGAGTAGAAAAATCTATGACAGGAATAATAACTGAAACTCTAAGGAATAGAGCAAATTCTTTAAGAAGTATACACCCTTCCCATCCGGTTGCAGCTATTGGCAAAAAAGCAGAAGAACTTCTTTCAGAACACCATATTGGAGATTCTCCTGCAGGTAAAAAGAGTCCTTATGGCAAATTAGCGGAGCTTGATAAGGGTAAAATACTTTTACTTGGAGTAACAAACTCTAGAAACACTTCCATACATACTGCGGAGGAGTATTATTCTTCATATATATTCATAGGTGAAACTTTTGATACAAAAGTTATAGCTTTAGATGGAAAAACACACCATGTTAATGTTAAAGGATATTGTGTAAACACACCAAGAGATTTTACTGCACTTGATGATGAGCTAATAAACAAAAGTATAATGTCAAGAGGATTAATTGGTAATTCTATTGCAGCATTAATTAATTCTAAGGATTTGCTTAGTTTTATGCGGGAAGAGATAGGTAAGAATCCGTTAATTCTACTTAGCCATAAAAATAATACATAGCGGGTATATTATGAGGTATGCATGCAGTTAATGGACAGTGAGCCAGGGCTGCAGGCTGTATATCTAGCAGTGTCTAGTTTGGTGGCATATAAAATCTATAAAAAATAAATAGGAAGCAAATAACAATGAAACCTTGAGCAATACGTACATTATGAGAAGATCAATCAATTATAATATTAATGCGGGGAATTTAACGATAACAATATAAAAAGCTTTCATCTACTCAAAGGAACGAAAGCAGGAGGAGATTATGAAGAACAGTTTTATTGATTTATTCAGGCAGCCAGATGACATATTGGTTCAGACACAGGATAGTGGTATACGCTTTGAAGAACCTAAGGAACGTACGGTTTCTCCCACTAAAATTGAGTATGTATATTCGGATAAAGAGGCTCGCGTAATTGTCCATCCATGCAAGATACCGCTTAAGCGTGTTAAGCTTCGCTGGAATAATAGGAATTTTGAAATCGAACGTGTACTGAACGATTGTTTTGACAGGTGTACAAACAATTTGGCGTGGGACTGCATGAAACCTGATCGTGAGTTACCGTGGTATTTTGCGACTTACGATGGCGAACGAACCCACTGCTATGGTGTAAAGACAGGTTGTAACTCTTTATGCTTTTGGCAAATTGATCCTTATGGTGTATCACTTTGGCTTGATATACGTAATGGGGGTAATGGTGTAGAACTGATTGAACCATTGATAGCAGCAATTGTTATCAGCCGTGAGGGAGAAGAGGGAGAAACAGCATTTACAGCGTGTCAAGAATTTTGCAAGATAATGTGCGATATGCCCAAAATGCCTAAGCAGCCTGTTTTCGGTGTGAATAACTGGTATTGGGCGTATGGAAATGTTACTTATGAGAGTGTTATGAAGGAAACAGCTTATTTGGCCGAGCTTGCGTCTGATGCAGTGTGTAAGCCGTATATGGTAATCGATGATGGCTGGCAGCCGCTAAGACACAATAACAACTGGGGTAACTACATAGGGGGGCCGTGGAACGGGTGTAATATGGGATTTACCGATATGGAAAAGACAGCAGCGGATATCTCTGAATACGGCTGTATTCCTGGTTTATGGTTCAGAGCACTTCTTACAGCCAAGCGTCTGCCGGATGAAATGCTTCTTAAGAGGCCGGCGGCAGTGATGAACTGCGGGCAGGTTATGGACCCCAGTAATCCAGAAACATTGCATGAGGTTTTCACTGATGCAAGATGTATTTCAGACTGGGGCTTCAAGCTGATAAAGCACGATTTTTCAACGTCCGATATAACTGGCGGGATCATAGCTTCTGATGGCTGGAATTTCTATGACAGGACGAAAACCACTGCACAGATAACCAAGAAATTCTATGAAACTATACAGCAGGGTGCGAATGATGCTATAGTAATTGGTTGCAATACATACAGCCATTTGACGGCGGGTATTCATGAAATTCATCGTTCTGGCGGAGATACGAGCGGCAGGCTTTGGGAGTACACAAGACGTAATGGCGTAAATTCCTTCATGCGTCTTGTACAAAACGGTACATTCTATAACATCGATCCCGATTGTGCAGCCTTTACTGAGAGGGTCTCCAATGAACTTAACATTAAATTTTTAGAACTTTGCGCCATAACAGGCAGCACCACCTTAGCGTCAATTACTCCGGGAATTCTGAATACCGAAGAAAAACGCAAGATAAGGGAGATATATAAGATAGCATCGATGAAAGGTAATTGCGCAGAGCCGCTTGACTGGCTTAATACCAGCTGTCCATCAAGATTCCTATATAAAGACAATGAATATTTCTTTGATTGGTATAGTGGATATAATGGGGTAAGAATGTTCCCGACATGGATGGCGTAATTTTCATAATTAAAAATATAGAAGGAGTAAGTGATATTCCTTGAATATGCCTGAGATATGAAAATGGACAACATGCATGTAAAAACTGCTCTTCTTCATTACTGAAGAAGAGCCTTACTTGAGAGTTTGCATTATATACGGATTTTCTATATAATATAAAAAAGCAGAGGGGGAAACTATATGTCATTTGATATGTTAGAATATAATAGGTCGGATTTTGATGAGAAAGTATTTAGGTCAGCTCCGGATGTATTAGTTGAAGCAGTAAGTATGAAGGGAGTAGCTCCTGAAAATTATCATGCTACTACAATATTCCCTGAATATTTTAAAGTAAAAGGGAAATGGATACTTGCTGAAAAAAGTCGTATGGACTGTGTTGCTGTTCTTAAAAGTAATAATGAGAAACAAATAGACAAAATTGAAATAAAGGAATTCCGTAAATTAGAGCCGGGAGACAAAGTTATTTTAGGTAGAACAGAAGATGGTAGCCAGGGAATATATGTTCATACATCCGGTTTCTCGTCAAAGAAGGATTCAACAGATTCTTTTGCATTTCGGACTGGAAAGTCCAGGGAAACATCTTACTCAAGAGACTATGATAGATTGTATGATCTATTAAAGTATGAGAGAGATAATGGATATATAGTGTGGGTATTAGGTCCAGCTGTAGTTTTTGATGCGGATTCTCGTAGAGCGATGGTTGCTCTAATAGAAAATGGTTTTGCTGATGCAATTTTCGCAGGTAATGCAGTAGCCACCCATGATCTTGAAGCTGCGCTGTTTCATACTGCCCTTGGACAGGATATTTATACAAAAAATTATTTGCCAAATGGTCATTATAATCATATTGACGCAATTAATAAGGCAAGGCGTGCAGGTTCTTTTGAAAAGTTAATTCAAGAAGAGAAAATCAATGACGGTATAGTATATACATGCCTTAAAAATAAGATAGAATTAATTCTTGCAGGGTCAATAAGAGATGACGGACCACTGCCTTCAGTTATTTCAGATGTATATGCTGCGCAGAATTCTATGAGAGAACATGCAAGAAAAGCCACAACAGTTTTAATGCTTGCAACTCAGCTTCATTCTATCGCAACAGGAAATATGACACCGTCATATCAAGTTATAAATGGAATGGTGAGACCTGTTTACATATATACCATTGATATATCAGAGTTTGCAGTAAATAAGCTAAGAGACAGGGGCAGCCTTGAAGTAAGCTCAATAATTACAAATGTACAGGATTTTTTAGTACATTTGGAACGGAACTTAGCAAAATGAAAGGGCAGCGGTATCGGAACAAAAAAATTATCCCGGAAGATATCGCTTTCCAAATAGGCATAGTAGTATTGTGATGGTAATGATTTCTGAATACTTATACTATACCTCAAGATTGCAGGATATACCATTTTTTATGCGGAAATCCTTAGGGGTAACTCCATACTTTAGCTTAAACCTACTTATAAAATATTGAGATGTTGAATAACCAACCAATGAAGATATTTCTTCTACTTTAAGGTTGGTTGTCAACAATAGTTTTTTCCCTTCTTCAATTTTGCAATTGGACAGAAATTCTACGAATGTAATACCTGTATATTCCTTAAAAAGCCTGCTTAAATGGTTGGAGCTTATATACAGGGCATCTGAAACTGATTTAAGGGACAGTTCTTCATTGCGTACATTTGTAGATACATATTCCATTACTTTATCGATTATTTCCTTGTTCTTAGACATATGTTTATTATCAATTTCGTCAAACAATTTATTTATAATATCAACAAGCCATGTTCTCACTATGTTTATATTTTTAAGTTTCCTAAACTGGGTAATAATATCATCATTACATTTAGTTATATTTTCAATACTTGCGCCATTATCATTTAAATTTTTATCAATTGGTAAAATAATCCTTGTAAGTATTTTTTTGCATAATCAATGTTTATACTTGTAGACTTTATATAGTTAATTATTGCATCAACATTTTTAATAGATTTGTTTCTTTCCTTAGACTTTAGCGAGGATTCCAAATACCCTACAAGCTTTTTATACTTGATACCTATGCTACAATCTTTGTATAGTTTCTCATCAGCTCTGAATGTTGTTTGTTCGGGATAAATATAGCTATATTCAATGCTTGCAGATGCAGAATTATAAGACTCAATTACATTCATAATATTGTCGACATATGAGCCTATTCCGATATATTTCCTGAATAGCTTTGTTGTATTATTTAAATTTGCAAATATTTGGCTTGTCAAGATTTCTATTAATTCATAATATTTTATATCCGTGTTAATGACCGCAAGGATATGATCGTCAACCTGCCCGCATAAACAAACACTGTTATTCATATTAAGCTGTTTTTCAATTGTATTAACAATTGTTAACTTTTCATATTCAAGTTCTAACTGGGTATAATTTCTATTTACTTCTGTACCACTCAATATTATAATCACTGCTAAAAAATTCTTATATGGAAAGCTTATGTTTAAAAGCTCCATCTTATCATTGATTTCCTGATTGTCTAAATATTCATTAGTTGTTAGCATTCTAATAAAATTAATTTTTAAAATCGGATAGCTTTTTTCTATTTGAAGTTTATGTAGTTTTAGTTCATCTGACATATCAGTGACTATCGAACTTATTGTATTGAGACTATTTCCGGGTTTTTTAATATTAGAAACATTTTTACAAAAATCCACCAACCTTACCAATGGAGACGAAACTTTCTTCGCTGAAAACACAGATACAATCAACCCAAGGAAGATTGTAAGAAATGAAGTCAGCAATATTGTATTTAACAAAAAGCCTATACCATTGTTATATTGGGCTAAGGGTGTTACATTTATATATTTCCAGCTATTATAGGCTGAGGTTGTGTAAGAAACAACAGATTGTGTACCTGATGCATTACAAAGAAAATATCCTGAATTTCCTTGAGAAGTAACTACATTTTTTCCAAAATCAAAATCGCATATGTTTTTACCTATGTATTTACTATGAGTATGTGAAATAATCGTACCATCATAATCAACAATAATAATATTATCCAAACTTGATGGAGCTGATTTTTTTATATTTTTTCTCAAAACATTTTCATCTATTGATATTATAATAACCCCACTATTATTTACTTTTCCCGGGATTTTTCTGATAAAGTGAATCATGCTTTGATTAGTTTCATCTTTAAGCAAATACTTAAATGGGTAATTATCTTCGAAATACCAATATATATTATTTGAAAAGTCTATAGAGTCTACTATAGCTTGATAATAATTCAGTTCATCATTATTTATATATTGAGGTTCCTGATAAAGAGTGTGTCTTATACAATCTGTTGAAACAAGAAGGTTATTGTATTTATAATATATGGCTATCTTGGAAGATATAGTATTCACTGATTTTATAGAGTCTACATATTCTTTAATTTTGTTTACATCAACTACATGACCTTCTAAGGGATTCGAAAAATAAAATGAAAGATGGCTGTTAGTGCGACAATCCTGAAGGATTTTCAAGGATGTATCATTAATACCTTCCAATAGAAAATTATCAATTTGATTTCTAAAGTGAATAAGTGTTTCTTTATTTAATTCAATTGTATGTTTTTTTATATTATTTCCAATATAATTATAAGATAGTATTCCCATAATACAAATACAAACAACAATTATCAGCCAATAAGAGATTATAAGGTTTGCTAAAAAAGACGATACTTTTTCTCTGCGGGGAAAATAATTGTTTAATCTAGGGAAAAAAGTCTTAAGCATTTGATGATTAACACTTGAAGTTTTTTCTACCACAATCCACACCCCTTTTGTCTAAATACGTTGAATGTACTAAAAAATATGCTTAAAAATATAAATCGGTAATCATGTTTATTTGTGTAGTAAACTATGAATCATTTTCACATTATATATAATATTATTATAATATGAGATGCGGCATGTTGCAAGCTGGATGGCAATTGAGGGTGCATAAATTATATCTGATACTTGTTTTGTAAAACCATCCTGCATCAACCACTCCATGTACAACTTTCATGTAAAGCCACAATATCCCAGTAGAAATGGGTATGGAAAGCCAATTTTACGTGACATATTTTCTCAAAAATATATCAGCTTGCATTTATTACATCTACAACCTTATCCCAAAGCTTGCTCTCATATTTTGTTCTCAAAGATGCTATATACTGACCCCCATTGATGCTCCATCGCATTCCAGACTGCTTCATCCTTTGCTGTATTACCATCTTATTAGCACTTTCTATTGCTCCACTACCAATATAATACCCTTTTTTCTTAAAAGCCTTGTAATCTATTCTCTCACGGTTATTGTGGATGTAGGTATAAAGGTTCACTACTGTATCCGGAACCTTGTCCACCTTCTTTTCTTCTACAAGTTCAACCGCTTTATCCACTCTTCCATTAGTCACAGCATCTAGTACTTCATTTACCCATTTCTTTCTGCCTACTTCATCTTCAGGGTATATAAGTTTTGCGTAAGCATGAGTGTTCTCACTAAAGTGGTAATAGTCCAGAATTTGCACCGCATCCGGAAACAATTCCTCACACATATTCCATATCCACTGTGCACCATCTCCTATTACAACCAACTCTTTCACTTTCCCGTAACCTGCTCTTGCTGTGGCTGCAAACATTAGCTTTTTAAATTCATTCACACTACCCAAATATGATACATACTCTTTTTTCGTAATAATATGGTCTCCGTTCTCTCTCATAATTATATTCCTATCACGGAACACCATTCCCATCTTCATTTCCTTCCATGTAGACCCATCCTTGTCCTCCACCCGGGTATTTACCTGCAACCCATCGGTAAGTGCATAAAGTCTTCCTTCTTCTCGATCCTTTGGCAGTTCTTGAGGGGCTGCTTCTTCAGGTTTCTCATAGGCCTTTCTGGCTTTTTCCATATCCTCCTTGAAGACCTTCTCTCCAACTTCTTCCGATACAATCTGCATTTGTGTTGGGCTTACTTCAACCCCTACAGTCTTTTTCAATGCTTCAGATGCCCTCTCAAAGGAAGGCAACAACTGCGACAGATACGTAATTAATTCTGTCATTCCTTTAGTAATACGATGTTTCCTGTAAATCTCCAGTTGTTTATCAAGTATCCCATACCCTTCATGACACCTACGGCAAAACACACTGTCTCTTACTATCGATATGTTTCCGAACATAGTCAATATCTGTGTCTTTTCATCTGTTCCTGTACTAATCATTTTCTTCCCACAGTCGCAGTACCTATCTTTTTTTTTCGACTTCTATGTTACTAAGAAGTTGTCCTGACATCCCTACTGCTATTTTTGCAAACCCGCTCATTGCTTCCCCTATAAGCTGCTCCACTGTATTTATTGTTACTTTGCCGTCCGCTTCTTGCCTAATAATTTCTTGCATTAATTCCCTTAGAATCCCTTCAGCTTCCGGAATGTTTTTAAACAAAATTTCGTTTGTATTTTTTATCATGACCTCTTTACCCCCTGTAATATATTCTATATTGGTATATTAAGGCCTTTCACTACTATCTTCAAAGGTAATTCCTTCCTGTTTACCATTTTTACCTGCTTTTTTGCCATTATAAGAAAAATTTACATCAGATATATTAAATGCACCCGGCAATTGAGCAAACCTCACAAATGAATGAAATTGTATGTAAGAAAGGTAAAAATACTGAATTTCAGGAGTCTAAAAGGTTCAAAAAACGATAATTAATCTTTATTTTATCATATAACTGTTATCAGAAAAAAATAAAATAGGGGTTTTTTTATATATTTTGATGGCAAATCATTATTGCATTATCAGGTTTTAAGAAATAGAATTGCTTGTAGGGAATAAGCAATGCGCGTTGATACTTTCCTTATTAGAATTTTTTTACTAATAAATTACTAATAAAATCAATTAAATAAAAAGCGAATAATAATAATTACAGGAGGTACTTTATGTTTAATATTAAAAAGAAGAGTTGCATTTTATTGGCTCTGATACTGGCATTATCAACTATTGCAGCTTCATGTTCAAGCAAAGATAGTGGAACGAGTAAAAATGAAGGCTCAACTCAGTCAGACAGCAATAATTCATCAGTTACTACTGATAAAGAAGTGAAAACAGATCCGCCAACAAAACTTAGGTTTATGTATAGTACTACTGGAACATCTGTACCTGGAGATGTTGATCCATGCAGCAATCCATTTCTGAATATAATAGCAGAGCTTGCCAATGTGGAGTTTACTGAAGTAATAGTACCGCCATATGCAGATTACGATGGGAAATTCAAACTTACTGTAGCATCTGGTGACATGCCTGACGTAATGCATGACCAATGGAGTTTTAACGAAGTCACGAAATATGGTATAGATGGGGCATTCGAACCTTTAAATAACTATATTGCAAACTCATCATTTATCAGCAAAATATATTCTCCTGCTCAAATTGATCTTATGAAAGCAGTTGACGGAAACATTTATGGACTTAAGTCCAGAGCTTCGGGGGATCTTACCTGCCTTGAATACAGAAGGGATCTTATTGATGAACTAAACAATGGAGTTGTACCTGAAACACCGGAAGGGTGGTTTGATGTAGCGAAAAAGTTGAAAGCAAAGTACCCGGAATCAATTCCTTTTTCAGGGCATAAAATGCCTGATGTATGGATGTTTAGTTCATTTGGTGTTTCGTGTGCAGGATGGCAATATACCAATGGGGAATTTATTCATTGTTTTGAAGCCCCGTTAATAAAAGAATGTATTCAATTTATAAAAAAGGCATATGACGAAGGTTTACTTGATAAGAATTTTGTTACAAACCAAACAGCCGATTATTTAAATGTTATGTTTAACAAAAATCTACTTTGCGACGATTACACATATTTAAATGTTGTAGGAGATATGGCAAATGCATACGATAGGAATTTAAATGGCTTAATATTTGCACCTGCACCATTACCAATGAAAAATGATAGCAGAATAGATATATCAAATGTATATTCCGGACCAGGTTTATTAGGAGGCTCATCATTGTGTGTTGCATCAGGTTCAGAAGAAAAAGAAGGTGCATTCAGGCTTATCGAAACATTTTGTTCCGATGAAGTTTTAAATCTTGCTTCATGGGGGAGAGAAGGAATAGAATATAATATTGTTAACGATGAAAAGGTTTTGGATCTTGAAAACAGCACAAAAACAGATTATCGTGGTATGTATGGTATTATGAAGTATTATAACTACCCTGAGCAAATCAAAGTAATCAAAGCTCATGTATTTAGCTATTTCCCTGAAATTAAGGATAGTCTAAACAAAATTTATGACGATGCATGGGATATACTAGAAGAAAAATTGAAGTTAGTTCCTGCAGTGACACCTCAAGATTTTTTGAAACTAGAAGCTGATACTTTATCACGGAAATCTGAAGCAAAGGAAAGAGCAGAATCTATTATACTTAGGGCAATAATAGGTGAAATCAGCATGGAGGAATATGATAAGCAGGTTAGTGAATTTCTTAAAAAATATCAATCCATCACAAATGAGTATAATAAAAAGGCTGATGAAATAAAAAAGGACTGGAAATATTAAAATAGCATAAAACTATTAACTGCAGATAAATACATGAAATATGTATTTATCTGCAGTTAATAGGAAAAGTGTATAATGCTTAAAATTAGTAAGGAGTTAAAATATGGAGCAGTTGGTAAAGAAAGCATATGTTAATTTGAATAAGGTGAAATTTAATCCAGGAAGGGATATTCCAATTTATTTTTTGCTCTTACCAGCAGTAGTGTTGGTAATTATTTTTAATTATATGCCTATATATGGTATAATTATAGCATTTCAGAAATTCAGTGCATTCAAAGGTGTTTTTGGCAGTCAATGGGTTGGATTTGACAATTTCAAATATTTTTTGCTAGATGAAAATTTTTGGAGGGTATTCAGAAATACTGTGATAATAAATATATATCAAATAATATTCGGTTTTCTTGTACCTATTATTTTTGCATTGTTATTGAATGAAATCACACGAAATAAATTTAAGAAGGTTATACAAACAGTGAGTTATTTACCTCATTTTATTTCATGGGTTGTAGCTGCTGGGATATTTAACTCAATCTTGTCGCCAACGAACGGGTTAGTTAATGTTATTCTGAATGAGCTTTTTGGAATTAAACCAATTTATTTTTTGGCAAAACAGGAATATTTTAGATCTATTATCGTTTTATCATGTATATGGAAAGGATTTGGAATGAGTTCTGTGTATTACCTTGCATCATTATCTGCTATTGATACTCAGCTATATGAAGCTTCTTATATAGATGGTGCAGGTAAGTGGAGACAGACATGGCATATCACCATTCCGGGTTTAAAGAGTATAGCAGTAATTCTTTTAATTTTGCAGATAGGAAGCATGGTTTCTATAGGCTTCGAACAAATATTTCTTATGTATAACCCTCTTGTTTATGACGTGGGTGATGTAATTAGTACTTATACATTTCGGCTTGGTATTGAACAAACCAGATATAGTTTGACAGCAGCAATAGGTTTTACTCAGTCAGTGATTAATTTTATTCTTTTGTATGCAGCAAATATGCTATCGAAAAAGATAATCGGCTGGTCCATGTGGTGATAATTTAATCATATTATTTGTAATATGTATTGGAGGATTGAAATGAAAAGGACAAAAGGTGAAAAAATATTTGAAATATTTGATATGATTATATTATTAATTATAATTAGTACTATAATTCTCCCTATCATGCATATAATAAGTGTTTCAATAAGTAATAAGGAAGCGGTATTAAATCTTTCGATAGGTATTTTTCCAAAAGGATTTACCATAGAAGCATATAAGGATGTAATATCCAGAAAGACATTTTTGTCATCTTTATGTAATTCAATATATCTTACGATCCTTTATACCTTCTTTTCTTTGTTGGTAAATACTATGTGTGCTTATGCATTCACTAAATATTTTTATGGGAAGAAATATTTAAATATTTTTTTTATTATTACAATGTATTTTTCCGGAGGACTAATACCTACATATATTTTAATTACAAACTACTTGAAAATGCATAATACATTTTGGGCAATGCTATTACCGGGAATTGTTAATGTATTTTACATGATTATTATGAGAGCACAGATTGAAGCTATCCCTAAAGAATTATCCGAAGCAGCTATTGTGGATGGTGCAAAAGAATATCAGGTTTTGTATAAAGTGATTCTACCTGCTATAAAGCCTACAATAGCCGCTGTTGGAATGTTTTTTGCACTTGATATGTGGAACATGTGGTTTTCATGCATGTTATATACGAATAAGGAGTCCATGTGGACATTGCAATATTTTTTGAGAATGATGGTGTTTAATAAAGATCTTAATGTGGATAGAAGCTCGAAAATAGCAATTTCCATAGATAGGAATAACATTGCCCCTGCGAATTTTCAGATGGCTGCAATTGTTTTGGTCGCGTTACCTATAGTATCTATTTATCCATTTATTCAAAAGTATTTTGTAAAAGGTATTTTAGTAGGTTCCGTAAAAGGATAAGTGAGAAATTAGAATTAATAGGGGAAAAGTGGCAGATAACAATAATAGTAAGGGCTTTTCTAAAAATAAACTTAAAAAGGGGTTATAGTAACATGAGCTTAAATAAAAACAAATACCTAAATATTATAGAATATGATAACTATATTAATGTTGATAATGATTGCCTTAACATTAAAATTAACAGAAAAACAGGCAGTATAGCGGAATTTCTACTTAAAGAAAAAAATGTTGATATACTGGATGGAGAAATAGGATACATTGCACTTCATTACAAAACCGCAGAGCAATTATGTTTTACTCCTGATGATGTGAAATTGAAAAGTTACTTAATAAATAAAAGTGATGAGAGTAATGTTTTATATATGAATTTAGTATCCTGTAAATGTGATACAGAATTAAATATTGAATTAAAAATGGAGGATGGAAATATCAGATTAAATTGTACTCCAATAACTTCCCGACCTAAAATGTGTGAAGTTGAAGTAGTCTATGTCCTTCCATTTTTTAAAGCAAACGTTAATGGTTTTACACCTTATAGTGATGCGGATTTACTTCCGGAAGAGATAGATCATAAGCTGTTCATATATGGAGGAGATCAATTCAGAGGTGAATTAAGCGATAGTATATCATTACCTTTAGCAGGTTTTTATAATAAAAACGAAAACTATGGAATTACTGTAGTCCAACCTGTTGATATATATAAACCCCAAGTACAATATTATTATGTTAGGGAAAATGCTCCTTTATCATTTGTAGTAAAATATTGTAATTTAAGGTTGTCAAAATATGATTCTCCTAAAACATCAATAATTTTTTCTGTTCATGAAGGTGATTGGAGATGCTCTTTAAAAGCTATATATGACTTATATCCAGAATATTTTAATGTAAACAACAATTCTATTTATGAAACTGAAGGTACGATGTTATGTTCTACTTTACAGCCAGAAGAAAATATTAAAAATTGGGTTTTGCAGCAAGACCTTAAATGGCAGGAAATTCATGCAAATATTTTCCCTTATTACGGGTTATATGCTCCCGAAGTAGAGGAATGGAATGATATTTCTAATGTTTATGATATATCAAAACTTAATCTAAACAGATTAATTGATATTGAATTTTGGGAAATGGGCCATAGTATGATGAAGTACTCAAATGATAAGAAAATTGCAAAAAAAGATGTAAACAATTATATTGAAATGTTGCATAAATATGGAATAGGTGCATTTATATATATAAATGCAGTAATATTAAATAAATACGAAAAAGAAAAGTATAAAGATTCTGAAGCAATTGGACTTGATGGATTACCATGCTTCAAAAATTATTATCTAAATAACCCTATGAATCCTGATCCGGGTTTGAGCTGGGGGCAAAATATCATTTACCAGATAGAAAAGATACTAAACTACTTTCCAGAGTGTGATGGATTGTTTTTTGATGAATTACATTTCAGACATTTTGATATGAATCATGATGATGGTATTACAGCTGTAAATGACAAACCTTCATATATGATTGGTTTTGCTATTGAAAAAATAAGTAAATTAATATATGAAAAAATTGAAAATAGCGGTAAATCCATATGGGGCAATGGGCCAACGAGCCTTGAAGTAATGAGGTATATTGATGGCTTAATGGCTGAAAATAGTTGGAAATGGTTGGGGACAGTCCAATATTATGCATTAAACAAGCCTATCGTGTTATTACAAAGCAGAACGGAATCTATAATAGAACTCGAAGAAATTTTGAAAAATGCATTTATTTGTGGTTCCCAGGTGCATGTTGTATGGAAGCCCGATAGCACAAGAGGTACTATGGAAACAGGAGAAATGCTTCCTGATAATGATAAAGAGAAACTTGCCTTATTAGCTGGATACAGTAAAATATTAAAACTGTTAAAAAAGCGTTCATGGTATCTTAAAGCACATTGTTTAAATGTTTTAGATGATAATTATAAAGGTAACATATTCAAAATTCCATCTGGAGGGTATGTTGTAACATTGATAAATAAAAAGCATGCTAGCTGTTATGAAAGTGTTGAAATTGAGCTCCTTTTAGATGATGATTTTACTGTTAATAAAATCTATAATGTAGACCCGGAAAGTGATGAAAACACAAAGATAGAATGGGGAAAAATTGCCAATTCAATAAATGGGGTTTATATTAAATTAAAAATAAAAAACTCAATAGCTATTGTAATTGAATAAAAAAACTCAATTATTTATAAAATGAAAGGTGGAATGATTTATGCAAATTATTGATGCACATCAGCATTATTATATGGAACCGCAAACTATTGAGAACTTGATAGAAAAATCGAAAATGGCAGACATAACTAAAGTGTGTTTAAGCGGGTTGGGAGATTATTCATGTGATAAATATAATGAAGATGTTAGAAAAGCTATTGAGAAGTATCCTGATACAATTATCGGGTTTGGATTTATACGCCTTGGAATTGATACATGGCACCTTGTAGATGAATTATTTGAACAGGGATTCAGAGGATTGAAGACTATTAATCCAAGAAAAAATTATAGTGATAAAGAATATTATCCTATATATAAAAGAGCTGAGGAGTTAAATATGCCAATACTTTTCCATACAGGTATAAAAATATTTAGTCCCCAAGATGTAAAACATGATGTTGCGTGTGAAAGAATGCGGCCAATTTTTCTTGACGCTGTTGCAAGAGCATTCCCTAGACTAAATATAATCGGAGCACATCTGGGTGTACCTTGGTATAACGAGGCATGTGCAGTTTCTGAAGAGAACCCTAATGTATATTTCGACTTATCTGGAGCAATAAATATACTATATAAATTGGAACCATGGTTTTTTAAAATCTTGACATATTGGGAAATGGCGAAGGGAAAGTTTGTTTTTGGAGTAGATGACCATTATGAGAGAATACCTGAAGCTGTTAACAAGTTTAATATTTTAATGGATAAATTAAATTTTTCACAGGAGTTAAGAGAAAAAATATTTTATGGAAATATGGAAAAGATACTCGGGTTATAAGAGGTGAAATGGTAATGGTAATGTTTACAGCTAAAGAGAAGCTTAAAAATGGTGAATGGCTAACAATAAAAGCAATAAAATCTCCTACAGCAGAATATGAAGACAGGATATTCTCTTACATAAATCCTAAAATGCCTTGGAGACAGGATACATATAAGAGAATAAACGGTGATATTGCCGATCAATGTAAAGACATGTTTTTTATAGGAGAAATAGATGGGGAAATTGTTTCCCTGATGTGGTATACGGTATCCGATGATGTTGGTACATATGGCATGGTATCTACTTCTGAAAAGCATAGAAATAAAGGCATATGCGGATGCATTATGAAGTATTGCATACAATTCATGGATAGTGAGCCGGGTTTACAAGCTGTATATCTTGGAGTATCCAATCCGATGGCATATAAAATATATGAAAAAAACGGATGGAGACCATACAATAATGGAACCTTGAATGATACATGCATTATGAGAAGATTAATAAATTGCAATATTGATAAAAAAGAATTTGATGATAATTATTATAAAAAGTATCAGAATGACGGGAGCAGGATGATAATCCGAAGGGTTATCCGGGGTGATTTGCCTAAACTTGAAGCATTATACAACCTGGCTGAAAGTACTGTTATGATAAAAGATTATAATGCATCAATTTACATAGGCACAGCTGTAGAATGCCAAATCATTGATTTGATAAATAAAATGGAATTAGGGGAAGGACTTTTTTATTGTATTGAAAATGTTTTAGGACGTATAGTCGGTGCTGCAACACTTTATAATAAAGAAAATGGATACAGAACAGGAAGTGACAATATACACATTAATATAAGCAGTAATAGAATCGGTAATGAAATCAGCGGTGGAATCAGTAATGAAATCATTAATACAAGCAGTAATGAACTTGGTATAAGAGTATTGGATTTTTTTGTTCATCCAAACTATGAGGAATACACAAAATCATTAGTAGGAGAAGTATCGGCTAATATAAATTCTACTCTGGAGAGCTGCTATGGGGATTTGTAGAAATAGTGAATATTAGAACTGAGAAGAGGTAATATGAGAACCTGGGAGTTTGCATTATTTGCAGATGCAGATTTTCTATAGAATATAAAGAAGCAAGGAACAATATTTATGGTTTGCTAGTGTTTTTACATATCAATACAGAATCTTACATATTTACTTTATCTCTAGACACACCTACAATGAGAGCTAAGTGTATAATTATAGATACAAAAATTATACCAATTAAATCTGTAGTTTAGGGATCTTAATTTATTTATCTAAATACTGAAAGGGGTAGCAGTATGTCCAATTATATTAGAGTAAGTTCATTAGGTAGTCCAGGGGCACTTTATGCAGAAGGAGAAACTGATTATCAGAAACTGGTTGATAAAATGAAATTGATGTGGCAGGAAGAACTTGAAAAGGTGTTGCCGGATAAGCCGGACTTAATTGTATTACCGGAATGCTGTGATGAATTCTCAGGGCTCTCTTCTAAAGAAAATATTGAATATTATAGAGTTAGAAAAGATCAGATAAGAGATTATTTTATGAAAACTGCAAAAGAAAATAATTGCTATATAGCATACTCGGCAATGAGGTATATACCTGATGGCTCAATAAGAAACTCCACACAAATAATTGATAGGGACGGCAATATAGCGGGAATTTATAATAAGAATCACCCTACTATAAGAGATCATGAAATTAACGGCACTCTCTATGGGAAAAATGCTAATGTAATAAAATGTGATTTTGGTAAAGTTGCTTGTGTAATTTGTTTCGATCTTAATTTCGACGAGTTAAGACTTAAATATGTAGAACAAAAACCCGATCTTGTAATATTTTCCTCATATTATCACGGAGGTTTAATGCAGAATTACTGGGCATACTCTTGCCGAACATATTTTGTTGGATGCATTATGGGTCTGCAAAATACTATTATTTCACCTGTTGGAGAAGTAGTTGCGAGAAGTACAAATTATTTCCATCATCTATCTCATAATATAAATCTGGATTATATAGTTTGCCATCTTGATTATAACTGGCACAAACTTGATGCAATAAAGAAAAAATATGGAACCAAAGTAAATATATATGATCCTGGCTATTTGGGTTCTGTTCTTGTTTCAAGTGAATCTGAAGATTTAGCAGCTATGGATTTGGCAAAAGAATTTGAACTGGAATTACTTGATGAATACTTTGAAAGGTGCCGAAATCATAGAAGTATGCCTGGGAAGATTGAACTCTAACTATGAAGGAGGATAGTTATCTTAAGTAGTAGTGTAAAAGCTAATTGCATTAGGTACATGCAAATTAATATAAGAATATATTGAAGTAACAATCAGAGGAATTATTTATAGTGAAAAAAGATATAATAAAAGTGTTAAATAAGATATACAGTAAAATTTTCGGGAAAATATATTGGAAGGATATAGGATGCATAATCATTGGAACTCTCACTGTTGCTTTTTGTATTAATGTGTTTTTAGTTCCGTACAAAATTATAGAAGGTGGTGTTACCGGGATTGCGATTATTTTACATTATATTAGTGGAGAAAGATTACCGGTTGGGTTAACAGCTTTTACTATGACATTGCCTTTATTTATTGCAGGATTTTATGTGCTTGGCAAGAGTGCGGGTTTCAGCACTATTATTGCAACAGTATTGCTTTCATTATTTATAGATGTTATATCCCCTATTTCAAAAGCCATTGTATACAGGTATTTTATTTCACCTGATGAAATACTGAATTATCCTGTGATTATGCTGTTTTATTGTGTTATTAGTGGAATAATATTAGGGACAGGTTATGGAATTATATATAAAACAGGTGCTTCCACGGGAGGATCAGACCTTGCTGCGATGATAATTAATAAGTACCTGCCAAAAGTTACTCTTGGGATAATAATTATATTTCTTGATGGGGCGGTTATAATACTTTCGGGAGTTGTGTTCAAAAGTTTTGAAAATACAATTTATGCAGTTTTTAGAGCATTTATTTCTGCTGGGGTTGTTGACTATATTCTTAAATGCAGCAGGAAACAAATGAAAAACGGTGTAAATAATAGTTATTGAAACCATAAAGTATAAACGAAAAAGTAAAGCTAAAATGCTATAATCATATAATTTTTGGCTTATTACATACAACGTAGAGTTTTTACATGTTTACTTATACTAAGAATAGTGGTACCTTTAATATATGTTTCGAACATATTTATATGACAATTTATACAATATAGGATATGTGTAATAATATGTCGTAAAAATAAGGATGATGATTGATGATTAGTAGAGCAAATAAGTTTACCAAACTATTCTATAGGTATCTGGTTTCATATATACTTCTATTTTTAATTCCGTTGATGTTATTTGGTACTATAATTTATATAAGCTCTTTTAAAATATTTAAAAATGAAGTAGAAGACTACAATAAAAGCAAGTTATACCAAACGATGGAATTATTGGATAACCAGCTTAAAAACCTTGAAAGAATAGCAGTAAATATATCTTTCAACAAGAACCTTTATCCTTATGCAATTGAAGATGATGATTATTGGACAAACGGTGATTTTTTGGAGCTTAAAGCATATCTTGCAAGCAATACAATTAATAATGAGATAATTGATGAGATTATTCTATATTTAAATAATAAGGATATTATTTTCACATCCAGGGGTAAAACATCAATAGAAACACTTTTTGAGAATATAATACGTGTAAATGCTAAAGATGCAAGCTTATTGACAAAAAAAATACAGTGCTTGGAAACTCCTGAAATTATAAAGATTTCCAAAAGAGATAAGGATACTTCTTTATTGGTGCAGGAAACATATGATATTTTCCAGGGTAATGAAAAAAGTTATATATTTTATGCATATCCTGCATATATGTACCCAATACCTCAGGTTAGAGGTGATACATATGGAAGTGTAGTGTTCAGGATAAACTGTTCAAAACTAAACGATATAATGAAGGCAACATTAGGTGATATGGTTGGGGAAATACACATTTTCACAAATGATTTTAATGAATTATCAAGTATTGAAAGTGATAAGCTGCTATCCTCAAAAGAAATAAAGGATGTATTGAGCAATAGTAATAACAGACAAATAAGTTATTTTGAAGGTAAATATGGACAACAATCTTGCAGCACAATGTATATAGATAATAAAATATCAGTAATTGATATCCAATCCAAATTAACAGGTTACCATTATGTAGCAGTTTTGAAGGTTATAGATTACTTTAATAAAGTTGCAAAAATGCAGCAAAAGATACTTGCTCTTTTAATAGCTGTTGTTTTGGCTGGTATAGTAATGTCAACAGTATTGGCCTTCAAGAATTATAGACCTGTATGGTCGTTAATGAAATTGATGAATAATATAAGAAGTAATAAAAAAAATAATAAAGATAGTGATGTTTTGTATTATTTTAGAAATGAATTTGACGAAATAGAAACATCAATAAATAATGTGCTGGAAGAAAACAGGCTGTTATCTGATAAGGTAAGCTTGCAGCGGCCTTATGTAGAAGATCAGATTATATCAATGCTTTTAAAAGGAAATATACGAAATAAAAATAAAGCAATGGAAATACTCTCTCTATATGATATTGAAATGACAAACCTGTATTTTGCCGTATTAGTATTATCAATATGCAGCAACCGTGAAAGCGTAAATGATATTTCATTTAGTGAATTGTCCTATTGTATAAATATATTTTTTGAACAAAACTTTAGTGGAAGCTTCTATACTTTAGAAATGGCAAAAGGAAATGTAGTAGTTACACTGAATTCAGAATATGATGATTTATTAAGAGATAACTTACAAGAATTATTAACTGGATTACAAGCACTTTTATATAGAAACATAAAAATAAAAATTAATGTGGGAATTGGCAGAATATATGGCGATATACTGGATATAAGTACTTCATTTAATGAAGCCATTTCTTCCATTGACTACAGTATGATTAAAGGACCGGAGAGTTTTGTATTTTTTGAAGATATTATTAACAGAGATGATAAAATTTACTGGTATCCTTTGGAAGAACAAACACGTCTTATTCAATCTCTTAAACAAGGGAATATTGATATGTTTACTGATGTATTGGCAAAAGTCTGTAACATAATAAAAAGTAAAAATATTTCCGCAGGAATGATTAAGTCAATTTGTTTTGGCATTATTAATTGTATTATAAATATAGTTAATGAGCTTGAAACCGATGAATTTACCAATGAACTTGAAGATATGATGGAGTTCAGAAGCCTTGAGGATTTACAAAACAAATTGGAAAAGATGGCATCAAGTATATGTAACTACATTAATGAAAAGAAAGAATGTGGAAATGAAATTTTAAAGGCAGCTATGTTGGAATTTATTCATAACAATTATGCAGAAAACGGGTTATGCCTGGAGATGCTGGCTGAAGAGTTCAATCTAACAGCAAAATATTTGAGTAAAATATTTAAAGATCAGGTTGGCTGCAAGTTTGCTGATTATGTAAGGCAACTAAGGATAAAGCATGCAAAAAAATTACTTACAGATACAGACATGTCTATAAGAGAAATTGTTAATGCTATAGGGTATGGAGATACAGCTAACTTTATCCGTACATTTCGTTTATTCGAAGGAGTTACTCCGGGGGATTTTAGAAAAATTAAAAAACCTTCTACCATTGAATATTGAAGATATTGGTTATATTACATATTAAAAAGGATTATTACATATTTACAAAATTGGCACTTAAACCCTATAATCATATTATGATATATGAACATGCTATAAAAAATAAGCATGTTAAAAAAATACTGATTTCATTATTTTCATATTTATGAAGCAGATAAATCGGAGGGGACATAATGAGAGCAACGAGCCAAGCCTCGCTATCCAAAAGTGATAATATACTTTATAGAAAAAAAAATAAGAGTTTCAGTAAAATTCTTAAAGAAAATTACGAATTATACCTTTTTTTACTGCCTGCATTTATGTATTTTATTGTATTTAGATATTGGCCTATGTATGGATTACAGATAGCATTCAGGAAATTCAATGGTGCTATGGGCGTATGGGGAAGTCCTTGGGTTGGATTGAAAAACTTCAGGAATTTCTTTGATTCCTATTATTTCTGGATACTTATTAAAAATACAATAGGCATTACATTATATTCTATTTTAGTAGGCTTTCCCATGCCTATAATATTCGCTTTAATGCTTAATGAAGTACATAATGATAAATTCAAGCATTTTATTCAAACAGTAAGTTATGCACCACATTTTATTTCAACTGTTGTTCTTGTAGGAATAATTATCGCATTTCTATCTCCAACAACAGGTGTTATTAATCACATAATTGTTGCACTCGGAGGGGAAGCAAGACCTTTTATGATAATGGCAGGCTGGTTTAAGAGAATATATGTTTGGTCAGGTGTATGGCAGAATATGGGCTGGTCAGCCATAATATATATTGCGGCACTATCAGGTATAGATCCACAGCAACATGAAGCAGCAGTAATTGATGGAGCAAACAGATTTGAGAGAATATGGCATATAAATATACCTGGAATATTACCTACGATAATAGTACTGTTTATCTTAAATATGGGTTCTATTATGGATGTGGGTTTTGAAAAAGTATATTTAATGCAGAATCCTTTAAATTTTGAGGCATCTGATGTAATATCCACCTATGTTTACAGAACAGGTTTAATTGATGCTGATTTTAGTTTTTCTACAGCAGTAGGTCTTTTTAATTCGATTATTAATTTTATCATACTTATAATAGTAAATATGATTTCAGGGAAAACAAGCGAAATAAGCTTGTGGTAATGGAGGTACTATATGTATTCAATAAAGGAAACTGGTGCAGATAGAGCATTTAATATTATTAATTATGTCTTGCTGGTAATAGTCCTTATAATTATAATTTATCCGTTATGGTTTGTCTTAATTGCTTCGGTAAGCGATCCTGACTTGGTAAACAGCGGAAAGGTATATTTAATCCCTAAGAGAATTTCTTTTGAAGGGTATAGAAGAATATTTCAGGATGGTGAAATATTAATGTCATATAAAAATACTCTAATATACACTATTGCTGGTACATTGCTAAATTTAACATTAACTCTTATGTGTGCATATGCCCTATCAAAGAAGAAACTGTATGGGAGAAATGTAATAACATTTCTATTTACTTTTACTATGTTTTTTAGCGGAGGCCTAATACCTACATATCTGGTTGTAAAACAATTAGGTCTATTGAATAAAATATGGGCTTTAATTTTACCAGGGGCTATAAGTATGTATAATGTAATAATTGCCAGAACATTTTTTCAATCAACAATACCGGAAGAAATTGAAGAATCTGCAATGATAGATGGCTCTTCGGTTACAAATACATTTCTAAAAATCATACTTCCTCTATCAAAGGCCTTAATATCGGTATTGACTCTTTTTTATGCCGTAGGGCATTGGAATTCATATTTTGATGCTTTAATATACCTGACAAATAGGAAACTCTATCCACTACAAATAATCTTAAGAGAAATATTAATAGAAAATCAAATGAAAGCTGATATGGTAGCTGAAGGATTAATGGAAGAAAGCATGATAAATAAAGTAAAATATGCAAGTTTAATTAAGTATGGTATTATTATTGTTTCTTCGTTACCTGTATTTATGATATATCCTTTTATACAAAAATATTTTGTTGGGGGTATTATGATAGGCTCCTTAAAAGGTTGACATTTATTATTTAGATTTTATTGTGGCAGCAAACCTGGGAATTAACAATTTGAAAATAGGAGGTGAGCAACAATAAGAGGTGAACATCTCTGTGTCAATAGGATTATTATGGTTTGTAAACCACAGAAATTATAGAATATGATAACTCGTGATAGAAAAACATAGTACTCATAG
>DAOSDD010000039.1:0-23558 GCA_035362115.1 Clostridiales bacterium
TGGGAGTGTCCTCCAGATGAATACGACCCGGCATACAATTATTGTATTAATGTAAACGCCGCAGATATAAGAGGCCCTATATCTTTTTACAGATGTCTGTCTTACGCTGAACGGGCTCCAGAAAAGTTCATACTGGGATATGCCCCAGACCCGAGAAGACCGGACGCAATTGATTCATTGAAAGCTGCTGTGGAAATACATGGCGTAAGGGTATGTGGAGAACTCAAACTTCGTATGATGTATGATAATCCCGATGCTATCAGAATGTATAGATATTGTGGAGAAAAAGGACTGCCTGTTACTGTACATATTGATTATGAATTCAGTACAGGTAGAAATTATCCGAGGCCCAATTGGTGGTACGGCGGCGGTATAGACGCTTTTGAAAGAGCAATAAAGGCTTGCCCCGAAACAAACTTCCTTGGCCATGCCCCAGGTTTCTGGTCTCATATATCCGGAGATGACAAGTATGATAAGGAAGGTTATCCAAAAGGAAAAGTTGTGCCTGGTGGAAAATTAATAGAAATGCTAAGAAAATATCCTAACTTGTATTGTGATCTTTCTGCAGGTTCAGGATGTAATGCACTTTCACGTGACCCTGAATTTGCAAAAGGATTCTTGCTGGAGTTCCAGGATAGAGTACTTTACGCAAGAGATTACTTCGATAATATACATCAGGAATTCCTGAACAGCATTGGACTGCCTGCTGATGTATTAGAGAAAATCTACTCTGGAAATGCACTTAAACTTGTACCTGAAAAATAAGGCGAATGTAAACAAATGTCGACCAAACAAACGAAGCAAATGGGGGCGGTTCTTCTTTAACACATTGAAATATTGTGTAAAGCAACAGGAACCGACTCTATTTGACTACCTATTTAACTATCAGATTAATTGGAGATATTACTCAATGTAAAACAGATATTACCTGACCGATAGGGATACTACCAGCTAGAGGGATGTGTGTTCCATTACTTTTTATGAAAGGGGATTTTTTGTGAAGAAAAACGCACTTGTAGCACAATCCGGAGGTCCGTCACCGGTTATAAATGCATCACTGCAGGGTGTTATTGATGCATGCTTATCCCACAATAATCATATTGAAAACATATATGCAGCGTGGCATGGTATTGAAGGGGTACTTACAGAAGAACTGATTGATATAAACTCACAGTCTCGTCAGGAAATTGAACTACTGCGTTATACACCAGCTGCAGGTGCTATAGGTACTTGCAGATATAAGCTGAAAGAAAACCAGACAGAAGACTTTGAACGTATTATAGAAGTTATAAAGGCTCACAATATTGGCTATTTCTTTTATATTGGGGGAAATGACTCTATGGACACAGCTGCCAAGGTGTCCATGCTTGCTGCAGAAAAAGGAGTTGAACTTGTTGTAGCAGGTGTTCCAAAGACTATTGACAATGATATTGGAGATGAAGAATTTACAATTATTGATCACACTCCTGGTTATGGAAGTGCAGCAAGATATTGGGCATATCTGGTTCAAAATGTTAACGAGGAGAACCGCGGGATGAACGTTTCCGAGTGCGTATCAGTTTTGCAGGCTATGGGAAGGAAATCCGGATTTATCACAGCTGCTTCCAGATTAGGTGATCCAAATAGAGAAATACCCCTTCAGCTTTACATGGCTGAGTCACATCATTCTCTTGAATCTCTTGCTGATAATGTAAGCTGTCAGCTAAGGAGAACAGGGCGATGTATTGTTGTTGTTAACGAAGGATTTGATGTGGGCAATCTAGGGGAAGCTTACGATGGATTTGGACATATAGAGTATGGAGCAAGTGAGATATCAGCAGCCCAGGTGGTAGTCAACTACCTTAATAAAGTCGGTCTTCCCGCAAGAGGTCAAGTGACCGGTCAGTTGCCGGGAGTTATACAAAGGTCTGTTTCAATTCATGCTTCAAAAGTTGATATTGATGAGGCCTATCAGGTTGGAAAGAAAGCAGTCCATATTGCTATAAATGAGGGAACGGGCTGGATGGCAACAATTCTAAGGGCTCCAGGTAATTCATACAAAGCCGTTTTTGACAAAGTCCCACTTGAGGTTGTGGCAAATTCTGTAAGGTATATGCCTTCCAACTGGATAACAAAAGATGGTCTGGATGTTACAGATGATTTCATCCGATATGCAATGCCCTTAATAGGAGATGGCTGGCCTGACATTAAGATTGAAAATGGTATTCAACGTTTCGCAAGGTTTGATATAAAATTTATTGATAAAAAGCTGCCCGATTATTTACCGGTGATGTTCCGTTATTTGTAAAATACTTTTCTGTATTGCCGTGGGGACATGCCTGTATCCTTCTTGAAGATTTTGCTGAAGTATGCAGTATCATTAAACCCTACGGCATAACATATATCAGTTATTGAACATCCTGGGTCTTTCATTAGGTCAATCGCTTTTGCCAGCCGTAGACTGTTCTTGTACTCAACATAAGTTTTTCCTGTTATTTGCTTGAAAACAAATGAAAAGTAGGCGGAAGACATCATTGCCATTTTACTTGCGCCTTCAAGACCGATATCTTTATTGTAGTTTTCATTAATATACTTGATTGTATTATTTATAGCACCCCGGTATTTCTCAAATACCTCATTATTATTTCCCACATCGCGGTTTTCATATTCCCTTAAAACAATTGCCAGAAGCTTAAGCAGGTCTGCTTTTATATGAATCTCATAATATTTTTTTTCATTATTGAACTCGTGTAACATTTCATCTAGAAGTGACTCTACTTTATTTTGAGCAATCCCGGTCAGAGCAAGACCAGGTTTTATATTTTCTATTGAAACAAGAAATGGTTCAAGATAAGCAAAATCAAATAGCGATGACTGAATATACGGATTATCATAATTATAGGTTATATTTTCGTTTATAAAATCTGTAACAAATTCACATCCCATAATATTAACATCTTCTCCTTCAATAGGATTAACACAGTGAGCTACATAAGGGGGAAGGACAAAAATAGTACCCTTGACAAGAATATGACTTTTATTATTCATGATGTGTTCAACGCAGCCCTTTTTCACATACCATATCTGCATATAATCATGAGTGTGCATGCTTGTGCCGGAAAAACTGTTATATTCAAGATTGTAGATTTTAAAGGGTATGGATTTAATAAAAGTTTCACTTGCCTTATTTAGATGTATGTTATATTTATTATTAAGGATAGATTTCATATATTATTTTCCTCCCTTCAAAATGTTATTTCTTGTCCTTCTTGCTTTTCTTCTTTCTTTTTTACCTCTTCTATCATTTTATTTTATGATCTTTTGCCAAATCCAGTATACACTACCCACCTCTAACCTCTAATTCCCAGCAGGTAAAGCGCCACAAAACTCAATAAAATTCCTATATAAGCTGTTTTTGATATCCTTTCCTTTAAAATAATCCTGCTGAATACCACTACAGAAAGTATGTTTAATATACTCATCAGGGGAAAGAAAAATGCAGATTTAAAGCTTGTTATATAAAGCATATAAATTATATTTGTTATATCTGTTATCAATGCTGGTGAAGCAGTATAGAATAAAAACTTTTTATCAAGCAAAAACTTTTGTTTCCCTTTGGCAGCGGTTATTAATAAATAAGGTATACCAATAATTACCACAACAAGATTGTACATAATCAGATATTCCTTTATGAACCCGTCAAATGTAAGCATATACTGCTTTGTAAATATTACTGCTATACCTACCGCAAGGGTGCAGGAGCTTGCAAGTAAAGCCCATTTAACAGTTACTTTCTTTGAATCTGTTCCTTCGCTGTAAGACCCTTGATTAAATAAAAATAAGACAACTATAAAAAGAATTAAACCAATCAACTGAAACATACCTATGTGTTCTTTCCAGATAATAAGCCCCACTATAATAGGTACAATTGATTGAAAGCTGTAAACTATATTAGTTAGTGATGTAGGCCCCTCTTTCAGTGCGGTAAGAAGTAGTATGTAGGATATTAAGTAGAATATGGAAAAACAAGCAGGATAAATTAGCATGTCCAGCCTGAAGGTATATCCGTTCCATGGTGGAATAAGAAAAAGAAAAATAAGCTGAAAAAGTGAAAAAAGTATAGTAAAGCAAATAGAATCATTAATTTTCTTGACATAATCCTTTTGAGCCATTTTTACAGCTATTGCATTAAGGCCCCGCAATATGGAAAAAATAAAAAAAGTAAGATAAATCATTATAGCCTCCCGCAGTTTTTATTAATATAAATAATATCATATAGCAGCGTATGGATGCAATCGACTAAACTGGTACGGGTGCATTTACTAAAAGTGAAGAAATATTTACCAGGAGCTGTCGTTACGCTGCTTAGAGCCTTTAAATTCAGCTCCGGGCAAAATTGAAATCATAGAATTGTCTGAAAGAAAATCAAGAAACAATTTTACTCAAACAACAATTTTACTTATCCTTTGCTCAGATTAAAAGGCTCTACAGCAGCTTAACTTATGCTCCTTACCAATATTTTTTCACTTAAATTAAATGCACCCAACTAGTACTGTATAAATTAGGAAGCTATATATACTAAAAGATGCCATGTAACGTACTTACAATACATGGCATTGCAGGAAAAAGTTTTTGCTGACTTTTTAAGAATAATAGTAGAGAACCGTCCCCATATTTTTATTTTCATTTCATTCTACTACAAATGGACGCATCATATCATGATCTTCGTGCTCTAGTATATGGCAATGCCATACATATCTTCCGGTGTGCTCCTTAAAGTGGGCTATTATCCTTGTCACCTGGCCCGGGGTTACTCTGACTGTATCTTTCCATCCTTTTTCATTATCGTCAGGTTCAATTGCTTCTCCGATATATCTTATTTTCCCCGTAGAAAGGTAATAGTTTACATCAAAAGGACGACGATCAAGGATTTGAAACTGCACAAGATGAACATGAATAGGGTGAGGGAATGCAGTTATATTTACCAGGTTCCAGATTTCAATGCTGTCAAGTTTAATCCTCTCTGAAACAGGGTCATCCCACATTTTATTATCTAAAAGGAGCATTGGTCTGCCATATGAATCCACGCCACCTGCAACTCTCAGTTCTCTGTTCATTGATGCCAGTTTCTTATCTATAGGCATTACAGGATATAATATATCAGGGATTTTACTTTTATCTTCATTTGCTAAAGGGATATTAACCCTGAACTGCATAACCTGACTGGTGTGCGGATCCGGATCAGCATTTACAAGAGCAAGACTTTCGTTTGAGCAATAGGAAAAATCAATAATTATATCAGCTCGTTCTGCAGGTGCAATTATTAGGGTGCTTAGTTCAACAGGTTCACTTAGCAGTCCTCCATCTGAGCCTATCTGATGAAAAATTTTACCATTGGATAAGCTCAAAGTGTATGTCCTGGTATTTGAACCATTAAGAAGCCTGAAACGATATTTCCTAGGCTCCACATTTAAATACGGCCAGACCTTTCCATTAACCAGGATAGTGTTGCCAATGAATGCAGGAACTACTGATGGATAGACTTCTGGTACGGGCTGGGCAGGTTCAGATGGGTAAAGCAAAGAGCCGTCCTTGTTAAATGATCTGTCTTGTATTAACAGCGGTATTTCATATTTGCCAGATGGTAATCCAAGCCTGTGTTCCAGATAATCTCTGATAATATAGAATCCTGCCAATCCCGAATAAACGTTCAACCTTGTAATTCCTATAGCGTGGTCGTGGTACCAGAGGGTTGCAGCCTGCTGATGGTTTGTATATTTGTATATTTTCCTTGAAAAATATGCCCCAGTTTCTCTATAATCCCTAGTGAACCAGGCTTCGGGATATCCATCACTGTCAGGTTCAATATTGGCACCATGAAGGTGTACGACTGTCCGTACTTCAGGAGTGTCTGAAGTGCCGTGCAATGTTCTGTCTATAGGGAGCAAATGCCTGTAAGGAAGTTTGTTTATCCATTTTACATATATTTTTCGGTCTCTTAAGGTTTCAATTGTTGGGCCTGGGTAAGTTCCATTATAACCCCATACTTTTGTTTCAGGGAAAAAGCTATGAAGGCGTTGTTTTACCTGACGCATTTCAATTTCGTAATACGGTATACCAAAAATTGTTTTGTTTGGCTTCAATACTTCGGGAATTGTAAGATTATCAATAAATTTTGGCACTGTATCAGGGTTTGAAGGATCTACACGGCATGTCAGACATTGTTTGTCATGCCGATAACTTCTGTTACTGCTTTTTTTACTATTATTATGGCTATTTATAGGCATGTGAGGGAAGTCATCTGAATTCAAGTCATCTGAATCCAAGTCATCTGAATCCATAATACTAAAGTTATCTAAATCCATATTGCTGAAATTATCTAAATCGTTATCATCAATTGAATTCATATTACTGTAATAATAATCCATATATTCATTATAGGCACTTTTACCGTATATAATATTTTTTTTGCCGGGTTTAACTCCGAACAAACACCTTTTTAGGCAGGTGAAGAATTTTCTTATTGACCTGAAAAACGAATCCAATGTTTACCACCTCTTTTTATATCGATACTATTTACATCGATACTATTTATATCGATACTATTTTCCTTTATACATAATATGTTTACAAAATTAAGGAGTTGCAAATTATTATTGGTAAAATAAAAATTATATGTACTTTTCACTGCGCAAAAACTGTTTGACAAAGATATATACATGTGTTAAGTTGTAACTATACAGTTATTAACTTAATATTAAGATGTTTAGTTTATTAATACTACTATGAAAATTTGGAAAACTATGACTAAGGTGGCATTAAGATTGTTAAGATTTTAAGGGATTCGGCAATGTAGAAATATCAATAATATGCTGGAAATTTAATGGTAATTTTTGATTAATTCGCTTGGATTAATCTGGAGGAGGTATTATAATATGATACAAAGTGCACCATGGTCAACTGACAAGTTTAATGGTATGCCATACCGCTTTATTGGCAAATCTGGTCTGCAAGCTTCCAATATTGGACTTGGTACGTGGAAGTTTGGTTATCCTGAAACAGGAGATGATTCCAGAGTTGATGAAAAAACAGCCTTGCAGATTTTTGACCGGGCTGTTGAAACAGGAGTTACTTTTTGGGATACTGCAAACCGCTATAACAATGGTACAGGTAATTCCGAAAAAATTATCGGCAAATGGTTTAAAAGCAACCCTGACCAGAGAAGAAATATTGTACTGGCTACTAAGGTTTTCGGTGGAATGGACGGAAGCACACCAAATCACAGCGGACTTTCAAGAGGCAATATTCTGGATTCCGTATATGCATGTCTTAAACGCCTTCAATTGGAATATATCGACCTGCTTTATTTTCACGCATTTGATCCTGTGGTCCCAATTGAAGAAAGTCTTTGTGCAATCGAGGATCTGGTTAAACGTGATTTGGTGCGTTATTTTGCTGTATCAAATTTCACAACTGCTCAGCTTTCAATGTATAGACTTGCTGAAGAAAAAACGTCTGTTAGATGCAAAATAACTGCAGTTCAAAATCAATTCGATATACTAAACGGTGAAAGTGAAAAACAAAAAGGTGTATTAGAATATGCAGCTTCATCAGGAATATCATATATAGCATGGAGCCCTCTGGCAAGAGGCCTGCTTACAGAAAGATATATTGATATCGCTAACATTGGTCCTGGAGACAGGTTATACGATGAAGGAAGCAGCGATCTTTATAGAGATGAAGTTTTACGAAGAAAATTGGCAGGTCTTGCAGAGCTTTCAGCAAAATGGGGAATAAAACTCAATCAATTGGCGCTTGCCTATATGCTTACTTTACCTGGTATGGGACCTTTAATTCCTTCATCATCTACAATAGAACAGCTGGAATCAAATGCTGCAGCTGGAAAGCTTACGCTTGACGAAGCCCAGCTTGGTCTCATTAAGAATATTCTTAGGTAAGTTGCTTTTATTTAGATGTAAAATTTATTATGAAATATTTGCACTATAACAAAAAAGAAAAACGAGTTGTTTCAGATGGTTAAAGTTAAAGCATGGAGGGAAAAATTTATGAAAATACTGGTTACAATACCTGAAGGTATAACAAGAAGTACTTTTATTCCTGCTGATGTAGCAAAATTAATCAATGATCTTGGTGATGTTGAGTGGAATACTTCAAGTGAACAGTTTACAGAAGAACAGTTGAGAGATAAGCTGGAAGGAAAGGATGTATGTATTTCCGGCTGGGGAACCAGAAGATTTGATCAGCATGTACTGGAAAAGGCTGAGAAGCTAAAGCTTATTGCACATACAGGTGGTTCTGTAGCACCAATAGTTAGTGATTACTTATATGATAGCGGTGTAAAGGTATTAAGCGGTAATTTATTTTATGCTGAATCGGTAGCAGAAGGTGTAATTGCATACATACTTGCGGCTTTACGTGATATACCTTATTATTCCGATATGATGACTAAAGGTGGGTGGAAAAGCGTAGATTATTATATTGAAGGATTGCTTGATCAGACTGTAGGTCTGGTTGGTTTTGGGACTATAACTAAATTTGTTATTAACATGCTCAAACCTTTTAGAACTAAAATAAAAGTATTTTCCAAACACTTAAAAGATGAAACTCTTGCTGAGTATGGTATAGAAAAAGCTTCTCTTGATGAGATATTTTCTACCTGTAAGATTATTTCATTACATTCTGCTCAGAGACCTGATACTTATCACATGATCGATAAAAGACTTCTTGAAATGATACCTGATGGCGCTTTGTTCATAAACACTGCCCGTGGAAGCATTGTAGATGAAGAAGCCCTTACTGAAGAACTAGCTAAGGGTCGATTTAAAGCTGTTTTGGATGTATTTGAAGAAGAACCGCTTCCTGATGATAATAAACTCCGAAAAATGGAAAATGTTACATTAATACCCCATATGGCAGGTCCCACTGTTGACAGACGTAAATTCGTAACCCTTGGTCTGATAGAGGATATTAAAGCATTTGTCGATGGAAAAGATATGAAAAACGAAATATCAAAAGAGTATGCTGCGTATATGACAAGGTAGAGGTCCAGATATATTTTCCATATTTTTTAGTGTAGAAGGAAAATGCGCCCTCATTAATCAAAATTTATTGACATTACAATATTTACGAAGTATAATGTAACTAAAGAGTTACTTACTTAACTGCTTGTTAATTTGCTAGTTAGTCTGCTTATTAATTTGCTGGAGGATGTTGATTTTATAATGATACAGTCAAAAGTCAAAAGAGAAAGAAATTCGCAAAAATCAAAAGAAGATATACTTAATGCTGCTGAAATCAAGTTTGCTGAAAAAGGTATATACGGAACAAGGGTTGATGAAATAGCCGAGGCGGCAAATATAAATAAAAGGATGCTATACGAATATTTTGGCAATAAGGAAGATTTGTACAGAGCAGTCCTGATAGAGGTATACAGCAGACTCAGCAAGCAGGAAATGATCCTGTTATCTGAGGACATTTCCAGTATTGATGCTATGAAAAGAATAATAAGTCTTTATTTCAAATTTTTAAAAGATAATCCTACATACGTAAACCTAATTCTTTGGGAAAACTTAAATAAGGGTGAATATATTAAGGATATAGATTTTTCAGGTATTAAAGATCCGGTATTTACTCTTCTGAGAAAAGTAATAAATAGAGGCAAGGAAGAAGGAGTATTCAGGGCAGACATAGATACAGAACAGGTAATACTATCACTATTAACCTATAGTTTTTCATATTTTTCGAATAGATATACTTTATCAAAGCTTCTTGGTAGAAAAATAGATGCGGAGGAAAGTATAAAAAAGAGAGTTGAATCGGTAACGGAGATGTTTCTTCGTTATCTTTGCGTATAAAGATGATTGTTTTTGATAAGATTTTATCTAAAATGATAATTACTGAATAATTTTATTAAGTAATTTTGGTTAAATAGGTTAAATAGTTTGATTAAGCATTTTGATAAATAATTTTGGTTAAATAATTGTGATTAAAAAATTTTGTTTAAATAATAACTAACTTTTTATTTATTTAGAGGGGGGGTAGTAAATATGTTATGGTATAATTCCACTGCAGATGAAATAAAGGAGGCTAATCCCGACATAGCAGTATTGCCTGTAGGTTCTACCGAACAACATGGACCTCATCTTCCTGTGGGTACAGACTTCATGATAGCAGGAGCGGTTGCAAAGGGTGTTGCGGAAAAATTAGGAGCTTATCTTTTACCCACTCTTCCAATCAGCAATTGCCGTGAGCATATGGGCAAAAAAGGGAGCATATGGATGAACCCGGATACTTTCTATTATGTGATTAAGGATATACTTCTTAGCCTTAAAGAACAGGGATTCAGGAAAATTGTATATATTCAGGCTCATGGGGGTATCTTTACAGGTGCACCGGCTATAAGGGAAGTTAATGCAACAAACCCTGATATTAAAGTTGTAAAGATTGACCTCGTCCAATATTTTACTTCAGATGAAATGAAGGATATTCTTGAGTGCAGAGATAACCTTCATGCTTGTGAGTTTGAAACTTCATTAATGTTATATCTGCAGGAAGAGCTTGTTAAAAAGGACTTGATTGTAGATTGCGTTCCTGATGTACCAAGAGATTTTTTAAATTACGGATCTATATTAAAATATTCAAAGAGCGGGGTTTGGGGCAAACCAAGTCTTGCAACAAAGGAAAAAGGTGAGAAACTACTCAAACTATTAGTTGACAAAAGCGTGGAATATTCAAACTGGGTTTTTAAAACATTTGATTTATGAAAAAGTTAACCAAGCATGGGTGCATTTATTAAATATTTCTTCGCAATTACTTTATAATTAATAAGTAAACCCGGCAAACATAACAATTAATAAACCAGGTAAACATAGAATTAATAAATAAATCGTGTAATTGAAAAAAATAATTTTAAACAGGAGGATTGAAATGAATAAGAAGGTTAGAGTTTTATTAGTAGGAGCGGCATTTAGTGCCGACCTTCATATGGACGGTTACTCCAGGTGCAGAGAACTGGCAGATATAGTCGCAATATGCGATAAAGATCTTTCAAGAGTAAAAGCCCTTGCTGAAAGATATGGTGTTACAGATTATACAGCATATGATGACTACAAAAAAGCTATTGACGAGGTAGATTGTGATTTGGTAGATATTTGTCTGCCTAATTTCCTGCATCATGATGTAGCAATTTATGCATTCCAAAAAGGACGGCATGTAATATCTGAAAAGCCTCTCGCTACAACCTTAGAAGACGCTGAAGCAATGGTTGAAGCTGCAAAAGCCGCCGACAGAAAACTATATTACGCTGAAGACTGGGTAATGGCACCTGCTATGAACAAAGCCATGGAAATAATAAATGAGGGAGCTATCGGAAAACCCTTGTATATTCGTGCAAGAGAATGCCACAGCGGCTCACATTCACCCTTTACCCAGACAATTAAATATTGTGGCGGAGGATGCATGGTGCATCTTGGGATTCACCCAATAGCATTTATGCTAGGCCTTAAAGATAATAAATGGACTGAGCTTGTAGCAATGACTTCCGGTGGTGGAGAGAACAACCTTATTCACAGAACAATGGAAGGGGAGGACTGGTCAGCCTGTATGATGAAGTTTGAAGACGGAACAGCTGCTTTACTGGAAGCAAACTATGTAACAACCGGCGGAATGGAAGATGTAATTGATATTTATGGGGAAAAAGGCTGCCTGCATATAGATTTGACTTTTTCATCTCCAATTAAATGTTTCTCAATACCTGGTGTAAGTTACACTGTTGAAAAAGCTGAAGTAACTACAGGATGGTCGAAACCTGCAGTTGATGAAAAATTTAATTTAGGTTATGTAAATGAGATTAGGCATTTTATGGAGTGCTGCCTCAAGAACGAGGATGCAATGGTTGGCTTAAGAGGGGTTGATGGCCTTGAAGCTTTAAGGGTTGTAAACCTGATATATAAATCAGCTAAGGAAGGAATTAGTATAACTAATAAAAATTTATAACATTAATAACTTGGGAGGTCAAATTATATTATGAGAAAAGATTTATATTTGCCTGTTGAAGTGGGAGGAATAACATTTAAAAACCCTTTTTATGTAGCCTCAGGTCCGACCACTAAGTCGGTAAAGCAGCTAAAGAGGATTGAAGAAACAGGTTGGGCTGCTGCCAGCATCAAGCTTACAATAGACCCGGCTCCTTATATTAACAGAGCACCAAGATATGCCATGTTTAATGATCGGAATGCACTGGCATTTACAGCAGAGAAAAGACTGACATTTGCAGAAGGCTTAAAATTAATGGAAGATGCCAAAAAGGAATTGAAGGAGCTTATCCTTATGGCCAATATTACCTATGCAGGAGATAAAGGTGTTGAGGGCTGGGTTAATATGGCTAAAAAGTTTGAGGAAGCTGGAGCAGATATTGTTGAATTGAATATGTGCTGCCCTAATATGTCTTATAATGTTGAACTATCTTCAGGTGACAGCAAATCCTGTTCAATTCGTACAGGAGCAAGCCTTGGACAGCAGGGTGATGTAGTTGCGGAGATAGTCAGAGAAATTAAAAAAGCAATAAAAATACCTTTGTTTGTTAAATTGACTCCTGAGGGAGGAAAAATTGCCCGTGTTGCAAAATCCCTCTATGAAGCAGGCGCTGATTCAGTAGGCGGAACAGCAAACCGTTTGGGAATACCGCCAATAGATCTTGATAATCCGGGGAAAGCAGTATACCATCTGCAGGATGAAATAAGCATGTCCTGCCATGCAGGTGGATGGGTTAAACCATTGGCTCTGAGAGATACTTATGAAATAAGAAAAGTAAACGGACCGGACCATAGTATTATGGCTGCAGGTGGAATCAGAAACTACAGAGACGCTGCTGAAATGGTTATGTGCGGTGCTGATTTGCTGGGTATATGTGCAGAAACTCTTATAAGCGGTTTTGGATTTATTGAAAATGTTATATCCGATCTTAAAAATTATATGGAGGAACATGGATATAAGAGTCTGAGAGAAATGCGTGATACAATTGTGCCTCTTGTAAAAACTGCTCCTGAACTTACTATTTACAAGGGTAATGCTAAAATTACCGAGCCTAACTTGGCAGCGCCATGTAAAGCTGCATGTCCTCATAATGTTCCTGCTCAGGCATATGTACAGAAAGTTGCAAAAGGTGACTTCAAACGTGCTTATGAGCTTATAATGTCAAAGAATCCTTTACAGTCTGTATGCGCATGGGTATGTAATCATCCTTGTGAAGAAGCATGCACCCGTGGCGAGATTGGTACTCCAATACCAATAAGAGAAATTAAAAGATTTGTTATCGAGTATGCAAAGAATGCAGGCTGGAAGCCTGAAATCAATAAAAAAGCAGAAAGAAATGAAAAGATTGCTGTAATAGGGTCAGGTCCTTCCGGACTCTCCTGCGCATATAATCTTGCTTTAGCAGGCTATAAAGTAACTGTATTTGAAAAGGAGAATTATCTTGGAGGAATGCTTCGTTATGGTCTGCCAAGATTCAGAATGAACCACGAAGTTCTGGATAATGAAATAAATTTCCTGAAAGATGTGGGAATCGAATTTGTAACGGGAAAAGGTCTGGGAAGAGATATTACTGTTGATTCTTTAAAAGCTGAAGGTTATTCCGCAATATATGTAGGAATAGGTGCTCAGGAAGGACAAAGCCTTAATATTTCGGGTGAAGATGCTAAAGGGATATATCCGGCCATATCTTTCCTTAAATCAGTTTACGATGGAAAAGCTCCAAATATAGGCAGAAAAGTTGTTGTTATCGGCGGTGGATTTACTGCTGTTGACTCTGCCCGTACTGCTAGAAGACTGGGTGCAGATGAAGTTTATATAGCATATAGAAGAACAAGAGATGAAATGCCTGCTTCAGCACAAGAAATTGCAGAAGCTGAAGAAGAAGGAATCAAGGTTATGTACCTTGTTGCGCCTAAAGAAGTTGTAGTTGAAAATGGTAAAGTTGCAGGAATCAAAATGGTAAATCAGGTTCTGGGAGAAAAGGATGATTCCAGCAGAAGAAGACCTGAAGCTGTGGCTGCAGCAGAGTTTACTCTTCCATGTGATACTGTCATAGCTGCAACAGGACAAAAACCTGAACAGTCAGCAGTAAAAGGCTTCACTGTAGATAAGAAAGGTATGATTGTAAGTATGCTTTCTACAGGAGCAACCAGTATTGAAGGCGTTTTCGCCGGTGGTGATGTAGTTAATGTTGAAAGTGTAATTGCAGCTATTTCAGCAGGAAAATGCGGAGCAGTATCAATAGATAAGTACCTGGCAAAAGAAGCTGCAACCCTTGAATACGAGCCTGAATACCCAGTTGTTTCAAAAGAAGCCGTTTTAAAGAGATCAGGATACTTTAAAGATAATGGTCCAATTGACATAAACACTATAGATGGAAAAGAAAGAATAAAGAGTTTTACAACTTATACACGTGCATTGACAGAAGAGGAAGCAGTTGCAGAGGCCAAACGCTGCCTCAACTGCGGCTGCGGAGAAGGCTGCGGCTTATGCGCATCTATATGCAGCGAGTTTGCAATTCATTTGAAATCTGATGACTGCTGGGAAATTAACAAAGATGAGTGTGTAGCCTGCGGTATGTGTTATAACCGCTGCCCGAACAAGAATATTGAGATGATTAATCATAATGTTCTGGTGAAGTAAATTTAAATAAATAAGACATAATAATCAATGGGGGCACGTGCCCCGTTGAAATTAGACAACCAAAAGGTGACATCCCTCAATGTGAAAGGAATACCTCCTGTCGAGAGAGGAGTGTCAAAATTGACAATCAGAAGGGGACATTCCTCAACGTGAAAGAAATACCTCCTGCTCGAGAGAGGAGTGTCCCCTTACATTAGAAAGGAGTTTCTTATGAAAAAAGTACTTATTACTCCTAGATCCTTTCCCCAGTCCGGTAAAGAAGCATATAAGCTTCTCAGGGAAAATGGATTTGAGATAATAGATAATACCTCCGGGAAAAGCTTTGACGAAGATCAAATGGTTGAGCAATGTGCTAATGTGGATGGAGTAATTGTTGGTGTAGACCCTGTTACTGAAAATGTTCTAAAAAATGCTAAAAAACTAAAAGCAATATCAAAGTACGGAGCCGGATTAGATAATGTAGACTTGAAAACCGCTGAAGAACTTGGGATAAAGGTAGACCGGGCAGCAGGCACAAACGCTGTTTCCGTTGCAGAGCTCGCTGTAGGGCTTTTTTTTACATTAGCAAGGAATATTTTATACTCTGCTAAAAGTGTCAAAAGCGGAGGTTGGGATAGGCAAAGAGGTGTTGAGTTAACCGGCAAAACAGTAGGAATTCTTGGACTTGGTAATATAGGCAGAGAAGTAGCCCGAATGGCTTCCGGTCTGGGTATGAATGTAATAGGTTATGATCCATATGTAAATAAGGAAGACGAAAGTGTTAAAAAATATTCAATAAAACTAGTTGATAAGGCTGATGTAATAAAAAATGCTGATTTTTTAACGCTTCATATGCCGTTAACCGATGAAACAAAGTATATCATTAATAGTGAGAGCCTCAATACAATGAAACCCGGAGCTTTTCTTGTAAATACGGCAAGAGGCGAGCTTGTAGACGAAGATGCTCTTTATGATGCGCTGGTATCAGGCAAGATAGCAGGGGCTGCAGAGGATGTTTTCTCTAAAGAACCTCCTGGAGAACACAAGCTGCTGGGATTGGACAATTTCATACTTTTATCTCATATTGGAGCATTCACTAAAGAGGCCAATGAAAAGATGGCTATAAAATCTGCTGAGAATTTGATAAGGATGTTAAGTGAGGCCTGATATTATATATTTTACGATTTGAAAGAGTTAATGAAGAATTTACAGAACGTAAGTTACATTAAGGTAACAGAAGCAGGTTTTTCATTTGTATAGGTATTTGAGAAACACTATACTAGAGCTTAACCAATGGTTAAATAAAGTATAAATAGTTATTATCTGGGAGAAATTGATATGGATTTATATATGGGAGTTGATATTGGAACATCAGGAGTAAGGGCGGCACTTTTCGACAAGAATGGTAAACAGCTTGGATTGCATCACGAAGAGTATCCTATGATATGTTCAGAACCTGGTATGGGCGAACTGGACCCTGAAAGAGTTTTCAATTCGACAATAAATGTAGTAAAGTTATGTATTGAAATATCGGGCGCTGATAGTAAAAATATTGCAGCTATAGGCTTCAGTACACAGTTATTCAGCATACTTGCCGTTGATTCTGAAGGCAAATGCCTGACAAATGTTATTACATGGGCAGATAAAAGATCTATAGCTCATGCTGACTTAATAAAAGATAAACATGATTATGTAAAGATGTATAACAGCACCGGCTGCAGGGCTCAGCACCCTATGTATCCTGTAAGCAAGGTGCTATGGCTGAAAGATACAATGCCCGAAATATTCGCAAAAACACATAAGCTTGTTTCTATAAAGGAATATGTGCTTTTTAAACTTTTTGGAAAATATGTAATTGATATTACCGACGCCTCAACAACAGGATATTTTAACATTCATGATTTCACATGGGATAAATATATAATAGATGATGTGCTTGGAATATCTCCGGATATTCTGGGTGAAGCCGTGGACTGTACTTTTGTACTGAAAAACATGAAAAAGGAATATGCTGAAAAGATGGGTATAAGTCCTGAAACTCCTGTTGTAATAGGGTCTGGAGATGGAATGCTTGCAAATGTTGGATGCGGAGTTTTTGACAATACATCAATGTCATCTACAATAGGTACAAGCGGAGCTCTTCGTATAGCCACAGAAAAACCTATATTGGACCCTTTACAAAGAACATGGTGTTACTGCTTTACCAGAGATACATGGGTAGCCGGCGGCGCTATTAATAATGGCGGAATTGTATTAAAATGGCTTAGAGACCAGCATAGGGCAGCTTATGAAGCGGAAGCAAGAGAAGCTGATATGGATGATGTATATCAGTTGTTTGATTCTTATGCTATGGAAATTAATCCAGGAAGTGATGGCCTTATTTTCCTGCCATTCCTTACAGGAGAGAGATCGCCTAACTGGAATGCATCAACAAAGGGTACTATTCATGGAATGCAGCTCATACATAATAAGAAGCATTTAGTAAGGGCTGCTATGGAAGCTGTAATGTACAGGATGTTTTCTGTATATGAAATTCTAACAGCATTCAGTGATAATGTTAAACTGGTGCTTGCAAACGGTGGGTACGCAAATTCAGATATATGGCTGCAAATTCAGGCGGATGTATTTAACAGGGAAATAGCAGTAGCAGGCATTGGAGAAGCCTCTGCTTTTGGAGCATCATATGTAGCTATGGCAGCAACAGGTGCTATAAGTTCTCTAAGACAGCCATTACCTGCTATGCAGCCGAAGAAAGCAATTAAGCCTATAAGAGAAAATAGCGAAATATATAAAAATGCCTATAAAAATTTTAAGGATTTGTATGGCAGGATTTATACGAAATAGTATAATAGAAATAATATAAAGTATGAGGAGGCATATAGTTTGAAAGAAATGGAACTTAAAATGAACGAAATATTAAATAAGATCGGAGATTATGGAATAGTCCCTGTCGTAAAGATTGATGATGCTAAAGATGCAGTTCCTCTAGGAAAGGCACTTGTTGATGGTGGGTTGCCTGTTGCCGAGATAACCTTTCGCACAACTGCTGCAGAAGAAGCAATAAAGAATATAAGCCGGGAATTACCAGAACTTTTAGTTGGAGCAGGAACTGTTCTAAGCGTTGAACAGGTAAAGAAGGCTGTTAATGCCGGTGCAAAATTCATTGTCAGCCCTGGTTTCAATCCGGATGTAGTTAAATACTGCGTTGACAATAACATACCAATAACCCCTGGATGCAGTAATCCTACAGACATTGAAATGGCTTTAAGCTTTGGGTTGGAAGTAGTTAAATTCTTCCCTGCAGAATCTTTTGGGGGAATTAGTACATTAAAGGCCATAAGTGCGCCATACGGCATGGTTAAGTTTATACCTACAGGAGGAATCAATGCCGCCAATATTAATGATTACCTTTCATTTGGAAAAGTTCTGGCGTGCGGTGGGAGCTGGATGGTAAAAGACGAACTGATAAAGAAAGGAAACTTCCAGGAAATTACAAGATTAACCCGCGAAGCTGTAAATACCATGCTGGGCTTTGAAATTGCTCATATAGGCATTAATTCAGCTGATGCAGCAAGCTATAATGACGCATCGGAAAAACTGGCGGCAGCATTTAATTTCCCCAGGAAAGAAGGAGAAGTATCAAGTTTTATCGGGACTGCTTTCGAAGTTATGAAAAGTATAGGAAGAGGTAAAAACGGGCATATTGCTATAAAAACAAACAGCGTGTCCAGAGCTATGGCATATCTTACACGCAATGGTGTGGCGGTTGACATGGATTCAGTGAAAAATTCCCCGGCAGGTCAGCCGGTATTTGTATACCTTGCGGATGAAGTAGGAGGATTTGCAATACATCTTACTCAGAAGTGAGCAAACGGGGAGCAAGTGAGAACGGGATTCTTGCATGCAAGAAAATAAGTATGGTTCTTTCATGCCAGCAAATGAGTATGGTTCTTGCATGTCTAAGGTAAATAGGGACAGCTTAAAGGCTCAACGGGCAGATATTTACTGCTTGTTAAGCCTTTATTTCGTATCATAGGAAGAAAATGAGTGCCTGTTTAAAATGAAAACTACCCTAAAAACAAAAACTATGTTAAAATAATATTAGAGTAAAAAAATTTTAGCTTACTGCTACGCCAATTTGGAAAGCGATGTCTTCCAGGATAATTTTTGACAGCATCAGTAAGATGTCGCAGGGGAAATGTCTCTATAGAAGGCCTTGCGACCCTACCCTCAGATGTATTCCTTACGGGTTAGCAAAAATTACCCTCCAGAAATGTGCTTCCCATTGGCAACAGAAAAAAGTAGTATTACTCTAATATTAAAATTTATTTTAATCGGGTGAGAACTGTGGGCTATAACTATATCGATGGCAATATGTATGAGGGTGTTCATATAGTAAGAATAGAGGATAACAAAAATAATCTGCCTTTTTTTATCATAAAGATGGGTGTATGCAATCAGACCAAGCATATGCATGAATTTGTCCAGATTGTATATATGTGTAAAGGGAAATTGAAGCATGTAATAAATAATAATACTTTCGATGTTTATAAAGGTGACATATTTATTATTCCACCTTATGTACCTCACTATTTTATTGCTCCATATGATGATAAATTTGAACTCATTGAGTTTGAATTTATACCAGAATTCATTAATGAGAAATTCTCAGTTCTTCAACCAGGTGCAAATTCAAACAACTCAAAAGTAATAGACAGTGCTTTTATGGATTTTGCGTACCTTGAACCGTTTTTAGTGTCGGAGCATGAAGTAAAACCCAGGCTGAATCTTACCGGAAGCGTACAAATTGAGGTGGAGAAAATACTAAATGAAGTAATACTGGAATATGAGCACAGAGATATTGACTTTGAGCTTATAATAAAAGCATTGCTTTTAAAATTATTAATTATTGTCGGGCGTGAGTATAAGAAGTCAACCTCTGGTACTGAGTTTGATGATATCCTGGCAAGGCATAGAGATGCTCTTTATGAAGCCTTGGAATATATTAATAAAAATTTTACAAAAGAAATAACCATTGATGAGGCTGCAAAAGTAGCTATGTTGTCTCAGTCCTATTTCAGATACCTTTTCAAACAAATGACACAGAAAACATTTACTGAATATATTAATGGATTGAGAATTGCAAAAGCTGCTGAGCTGCTTAAAAACAATTATGAAATGAAAGTGGTTGATATTTGCTTTGAAGTTGGGTTTAATAGTGTAAACCACTTTAATCGGATTTTCAGAGCAGAAACAGGTTTTACACCAATGCAGGTAAGAAAAGGGAAAATGAACACTGGGCAGTGATATTGCTATGTTGCCAATGGAAAGCGCAGTTCTGAATGGTAATTTTTGCTTACCTGTGCTGCAGGAATGGAGCTTAATATAAAGTAATCATATCAGTTCAACCTATAATGGTTAAAATAGTTATTTCAAATTATGAAAGGGGATATTTCTATGAAAAAGCCAATTATTATAGCTCATAGGGGGGCTTCTGCCTATGCACCGGAAAACACTTTGTCATCATTTCAAAAGGCACTGGAAATGAAAGCTGGAGGTATCGAAATCGATGTCCACTTAACAAAGGATGGATACCCGGTTGTGGTTCACGATGAAAAGCTGGGTCGCACATGTAATGGAACGGGTTTTATTAAAGAAAAAACACTTGAGGAACTTAAGGAACTTGATTTTGGCAGCTGGTTTTCTCCTGAATTTGCAAATGAAAAAATACCTACTCTCAAAGAAACAATGGATCTTATTGCAGATAAAAATATACTTTTCAATATTGAGATAAAAAATGGCCCTATATTTTATCCAGGAATCGAAAAGGTTGTTGTAGACATGGTTAGGATGTATAATATGTCTGAAAATGTAATTGTATCTTCATTTAATCATTACAGCTTGGCAGAAGTGAAAAACATTGCACCGGAAATTAAAATAGGGCTATTATATTCAGCTGGCTTGTATAACCCGTGGGAATATGCAAAGATGGTGGGAGCTGAAGCAATACATCCTTTCTACATGAGCATACACCCTGAAGCAGTAAAAATGTGCAATGATAATGGTATATTGGTTAACCCCTATACCATAAATAATCCTGAGCATATGCAACTTGCCTTACTTGCAGGTGTTGATGGAATTATTACAAATTATCCGGATATAGCTTTAAACATAGTTGAAGGGGTTGGGTGATTTTATGAAGCTGGACTATAGGAAAACCTTTGTAATAGGACTTGGCTTTTTTACTGTTAGTATTATTTGGTCTATATACAATGTAGCAGTACCACGCTATTTGGATAACCTTGGACTATCAGGTATTATGGTTGGTACAGTTATGACAATTGACAATTTATTTGCACTTATATTTCTTCCTGCATTCGGTACATTAAGTGATAGGACAAATACCAGGTATGGGCGTCGTATGCCTTACCTTCTTGTAGGGATACCTTTATCTGCAATTGCATTTTTTCTTATACCATTTTCCAGAGAAAGCCTTCCATTTTTGATGACGACGGTAATACTCCTGAATTTTTTTATGAGCATATATAGGGCGCCAACAGTTGCCTTAATGCCGGATTTCACTCCTCAGCCTTTGAGAAGCAAGGCAAACGGCATTATCAATTTTATGGGTGGATTAGGGGCATCTGTGGCATTTTTAATGGGTGGTGCCCTGTTTAAACTGAAAGAGTATTACCCTTATGTGGTTGGATCTTCCATACTTATTCTTACTATCATACTAATGTATAATTTTATACAGGAACCAAAAGTAGTAGACGAGATTATGGAAAAAGATAAAGAAAAGGATACACATAAAGATACATATAATGATAAATATGAGGGCACAAATGAATATGATACTTTTAATAGTAGGGAACAGGGAAATGCACTTCTGGATCAAAAAGAAGCAAAGAAAGAAAGCGGAGAACGCCTAAGCTTGGTATTCCTATTGCTGGCCATATTTTTCTGGTTCAGCAGTTTCAATGTAGTTGAAACGTTTTTTTCTACATATGGAGAGAAGATATTAAATGTTGATAAAAGTGTTTCATCCTATCTTTTACTCACAGTATCTGCATTGTTCCTTGTCTTTTCAATACCAGCAGGATTAATTGCGGGTAAGCTGGGGCGCAAAAGAACGATTCTATACGGGCTTATTGTTATAATCATTACCTTTATCAGTTTAATATTTGTAAAAACCATAACTTTAATGTATGTCTTAATGGGAATAGGAGGAATCAGCTGGGCATTAATTAATATAAATTCATATCCTATGGTTGTTGAAATGACATCAAACAAAGGAATAGGAAAATATACTGGATATTATTACTTTTTCTCTATGCTGGCGTCAATTGTAAGCCCGATCTTATTTGGCGGTATTAAGGATATACTGGGAGATGGATTTTTGTTTATATATAGTACTATCGGCATGATAATAGCATTCTTTTTCATGATGCTTGTGAAACATGGAGAAGCTAAAGTTGTTGTAAAATCGGCATTTGAAAATCTTGAACATATGGAGTAGAATAAGAATGGAATAATAAAGAGATAGACGGGCAAGCTGGGATATTTCCTTGTGAAATAAAATATTCTTAGGAGTGATTTTAATGGATTTAATAAAAAGTGCTTCTGAAATAATAAGTGCTTCTAATAATATCGTGGCTTTCACAGGAGCAGGTGTTTCTACTGAAAGTAATATACCGGACTTCAGATCTGCAGGTGGGCTATATAACAGCAAAAATAAATTTAACTATCCGCCTGAGTATTTACTAAGTCATACGTTTTTTGAAGAAGAACCGGATAATTTTTTTAATTACTATAGAAACAATCTGATATATAGGGATGCAAAACCTAACAACTGTCATATAGCTTTGGCAAAGCTTGAAGAAGCAGGTAAGCTTAAAGCAGTTATAACTCAAAACATAGATGGTCTTCATCAAACCGCCGGCTCAAAGAAAGTACTTGAATTACATGGTTCTGTAGATAGAAATTACTGTGCAAGGTGCGGTAAAAAATATGATCTGGATTTCATAATGGACTTAACTCTGTCAATACCAAGATGTAAAATTTGTGGTGGTATTGTAAGACCTGATGTTGTTTTATATGAAGAATCTCTTAATGAAAGAGTGCTGGATAATTCATTATCATTTATTGCAGCAGCAGATACAATGATTGTTATGGGTACGAGTCTTGTTGTTTATCCTGCTGCCGGTCTCCTAAATTATTATAAAGGAGATAAGCTTATTTTAATAAATAAAACATCAACCCAATACGATTATAGAGCGAAAATAGTCATAAACGACAGTGCAGGCAGTGTCATGAAAAAGATCCTGGAGAATATAAGATTATAAGCATGGATAATTAGTAGACATAAGTGCTCATATGCATGTGGGTGCATATTTTCTTCACTTAAATTATATACACCCTATGAATGTTTTCGCGTAGTAGTTTTGGGAAAATAAATTACACGTGCAGCTGAAATGAATTTAAGTCCATAAAAACTTTTTCATAAAAAAGTTTTATTCCTGCAAGGGCGAATTCATTTAGCATGCAGCAGGAATGGAGCTTAAAGTGTTAAGTTGGGAAGAATTGATTATAGAATGCTCAAATTGTATGAAATGCGAGCTTGGCAAACATAGAACTAATATTGTTGTGGGGAGAGGAAGTAGAAATGCACCTTTGATGTTGATTGGGGAAGGCCCTGGACAGCAGGAGGATAAACAGGGCCTTCCTTTTGTGGGGGCTGCGGGTAAACTTCTTGATCTACTGCTGGATGCCCAGGAAATAACTGAGGATAAATATTATATTTGCAACATAGTAAAATGCCGTCCACCAAATAACCGAGTTCCTTTTGATGAAGAAGCATTCCAATGCTTGCCTTATTTACGCAATCAGGTAAAGCTTGTAAA
>DAOSDD010000040.1:0-23531 GCA_035362115.1 Clostridiales bacterium
AGCGTGTGAGCCTGCCTGAATACTGTCTTGTAATACTCATAATAACTTACATCCGTATTACAAGACAGTAATACAATCTTTTTATTATACTGGATAAGAACATTTCTGATTTTTTCAATTTCTTCACCATTTAATTCAGTTATTTTTTTCCCATCTATACAATCATTAATCTCTATATTATTTATGTGAAATTTATTAAATACTTTTATTTTTCCTTCCAGATTTGTGCAGGTATTATCATCAAGCAGCATACTAAAATTATACATTTTTATTCTCCTCATCATCCAAATAATACTTCAGTCAACAACACAAATTTCGCAAGTATTGTCCACACAGCCATTTCCTCTATACCTGGTATAATCAATATCAGTATCACTATACAAAAGCCTTGACCAGTCGCAGGAATTACAATTGGGATTGCTGCAAATGAAAAACAGCGGATCATTTTTTAGAATTTCCAGTCCCATATTAAACAACTTTTCCATATCAATCACTTTAACTATTGCATTGCCAATTTTACCCTCAATTAATGCATCTTTCTTTCTTAATTCAGGAGTTATTCTAAGAAAATCTCTATGTCCCGGAGGAAACTTCTTTAATATAAATATCTTTTCCTTATAGTTTTCAATATAAGTTGGAGCAACAATATCCAGAGTCCTTAAGTAGTGTGCATCTATCTCTTCTTCCAGGCAATGCATTATAGTATTACGATCCATATCTACACCCAGGAGCATTATTTTCCCATTGAGTTCTTTTATTTTGTAATAAGGAGTACCCTGCCCGCAGCCGGTTTCACAATTATTATGACCATCTGTAATATATTTTGCATGCTTTCCTATAGCAGCTACAGAATGGACAGGATGTAGGCTTCTGTACGCATTATTCCGTTTTCTAAATACCTCTGAAATTTTCCCTACAGCAGATGGACTGGTATCAGCATCAAAATGATCAAACCATCCTGTAAGCGTTGACATTACAATTGTACCTTCATCTCCTACAGTTTCAAGGAGTGCGTCTATAACGGAATCAGCCCCTCCATCAACATACCCTATGCTGCTCAATGAGCTATGTACTATTAATACATCGCCTTTGACAATCCCCATTAATTCAAGGCTGAATTTTATATCCTCCTTGTTAATTATATCATTAATAACATTTATGTTGGAGCTACTTAGCATATTTCCTATATTCGCCATATCATATCACCTTCCTGCTTTTATAACGCATCAGTAAAAAATTTTTCTAACCTTAGCCTCGGTATATTCTTTAATCTTCTATTACTACTGCCCGGCATGGTATGGAACTGGTGCCCGGAATATTCAAGGGCAGTGCTGTGAGTTTAACCTGTTGTCTGGTTATTTTCTCCAGGTTTATACAGGGTGCAAGCATTAATATATCTGCAGCATAAAAATCTTTGAAAAATCCTTCAGGTTTATCAAGATTTTCCCATCGTGGAAAATCTGTTCCTAAAAGGAAAGGCTTTTTAGAAACAAGCCATTCCATGGCTTCATAAGTAAAATATGGAGATTTATCAAGGTAAAATTTCTCTCTCCAGTACTTTCCCCAGCCTGTTCCTACAAGAATTGCGCTATTCACAGGTATGTCAATGCCTTCATAACAGGCTGCCTTCATCATATCAGCATTAATATATTTCCTTTCAACATCTGTGTTGATGGTTTTTATTTCCATACCAATATGTGCAGATTTTCTTTCCGAAATACCCGGATAGATGTTAGGTACATTAAAATCTTTTTCATCAAGGTTAATAACATAACATGGAATATTGACAAGTTTCTCAATTGGAATATCTGCAACAAGATAGCATTTGTCATTTCCATAAAAATGAGCCGGAGTTTCCAGATATGTCCCCGTTTGAGAATGCATACCTTTAAAGATTTCACAAAATACTTCCGCCTTTGCCCACTCAACTTCACCTAGTGGTTCCATTCTAAATTTAGGGAATGGTTCTTCATAATTCCACATTCCCTCATATATGGGTCCTGTTATATCAATAACTCTCATATTAAGCTCCATTCCTGCTGCTTACCTGCACGCACAATATGTTTTACATAATGTTATTTTAATATAAAACATTTTGGTTGTAAATAAAATTTGTCATATGTTATAATGGCATTATGTATAAAGGTACCAGTACAATAAATATTTACTATTTGGAGAATTATCTTTTTATGAATGACATAAAACGTTTCCATAAAGATATGATATTGCTTTTTCTTGCTGAATTGCTGTGGCCTCTGGGACTGGCTTTATATTCAAGTTTTTTCCCAATACATATAAAAGAGCTTGGGGGAAGTGATATTGTTGTAGGTATAATAATGTCAATTCCTCCTCTTATGGGCGTGCTGGCAATAGTGGGTGGAATTTGGGCTGATTTTGACGATAGAAGGAATGTAATAATATTTGGATGGGCCATTACTATACCTGCACCCTTGATATGGGCATTTGCCACTAGCTGGCAGTGGATGCTCATAGGACAGATAATATATGCGTTAACCTGGGTTTGCTCTCCTGCCATTACTTTATATATTCTTGATTATGATACTACAGGGAATAAAATAGCCAGCTATACTATGGTATATCTTGCAGCACCTATAGGCTCCATACTTGCCCCTGCAATAGGTGGAAAAATCGCCTCGTCCTATGGAAGGCAAACTCTTTATCTGATAGTCTTCATTTTATATTCAGTCTCCACCTTATGTACGTTGCTACTATCCAAGCAGCCTGTTCAAAATAAAGAAAAAAATGTTGATGAATGTTACACTAGATTTTCAATTAAAAATAAACTATCAGATACCCGTGATTCAATAAAACAACTGGCAGGCATAATTACTTTTCTGACCATTTTAGTTTCGTCTCAAAATATTGGTGAATCATTCCTTTCACTTTATATGAACGAATTCCGCAATATTTCCGTTGAGAATATCGGGCTGTCTTTTACAGCGTTATTTGCAGGTGCTTCACTCTTCACCTTTCTTTTTGGAAAAAGTGATAAAAAAATAAGTTCCGGTACTGCCCTCAATACAGGCAACATTATTTTTATTATATCAGCATTATTAGTTTGCTTTACCCAAAACAGTATTTCACTTCTGGTTTTAGCATTCTTTTTAAGAGGAATAAACCGCTCAATTGTTGTGTTTACACAGGTTGTTCTTGCAAAAAATATCAACAATGAAAATAATAAAGGGTTTATACTATCGTTATATATAGCGGTCAGAAGCATCTTGATCGGGCTGGTTACATACCCGGGAGCAGCTCTGTACCGTATAAACCCTGCCTACCCCTTCTATGCCGAAGCTTTGCTTGTAATAATCTGGATGGCTGTTTCATACAACAGTCATTTGAGGAATCGTTTCATCAACTATGAATAATACAGCTGTCTACCACCTTAAAACAATCATGACTGCAGGGTAGATAAATGTAATAAGGCCCAGGATTATTAACCCGAAGGCTGCTCTTTTATTCTTAACCTTCCAGTTATATCTGGCAAATGTAAATAAATAAAATGACACAAGGCCCAGAATTAAGATAACAAAATAATTCATGTTTACTTGGCCTCCTCTGTTGTTAATATAGGTGAGCTTTTCAAAAGCGTTCCTGTTCTGCGGATGGCAAAATCCATATCAATATTTACTTCAGCATCTTTAAACTTCTTGATCCAATTAAAATTTTGCCATTCCTGCAGAGTATAAAATTTTGAACTTACTATCCTCCCAAACCGGAAAATATCACTATCCATTTTCTGGCACCTTTCTATTAAGGTATTCATCTCGTTTTTTATCTGCTTAATAAATGAATCTTGGAGTAAGGTTTTCAAAGGGTCTTCTTCATAGTTTAATCTGCTCTGTACTGCCAGAATATCACCTTCAAGCCGGATTACAACATTTATATAGGGTTTTCCATCTATTAACTTTACTTTAATATCAGGAGCCCTCTGCTCTCTGACATCCAGAGGAACTATTAATGGCGGTGCCTTAGGGTCTTCAATAGTAAAAAACCCTCTTCTGAATTTTCCGGTTAAAATATTCATCAGCCTTGTTTCTTCTCCCGTAAGTTCTCCAACCATCTTGTCTCCATTAAAAACCGCAGTACCATAAAACTCAATTTTACTTCCGCCTTTTCTAGGTATTTCGCCGGCATAATATTCTTTTTTTTTCATGTTACCAGTATCTGGTACTGTAGGACCATCTTCTCTAAAGTTTTCGAATTTATTTATTCCGCCCAGTATTGCCGTAGGCTGCCTGTATGTGGATTTTAACCCATTATAGAAATCATTTAAAGTTATATGAGCAAAAAAACCTATATTCGCCGGCTCAGCTACTACCAATTCCATGGCTTTAGAAAGAGTAGTACCAACTACAGGCTCATATTCGGCAAGAAAATCAGAAGCCTTTCCTCTTGCAACAATAACATGGAGGGTCCTTCTTATCTCTCTGAATCTTATTATTGGCGCAATAAATTCACCTACACCCGTTTTTGCAATTTCTTCGGAAAAAACTAAAAACTTAGCATGCATAAAGTTTAATTTACGAGGAACAGCAGCATTAATCATATTAATACCTGTAAAAAAGGATAGTGCATCTATGGTTATTATTTCATGCTCTCCACCTGCCATTCCACCACCTCCCCCGCCTTTCCCCCCTGCACCTCCTCCCCCGGCTTCCTTCATTGTATGAAATTTAACGGTAAGCCTATAGGTATCTGCAACACCTTTATCTACTCCTATAGCAAGAACATAGGTTAATTCATCAATTTCTTTTGCATCATAGCAACCTGCAAGGATAAATATCAACAATAAACTTACTATAAAAGCCTTTAATACTTGTATCAAACTTGTATTTGCATATCTTCCAACCTTTAATGACTTCATTTTAAGCACCACTCCTGCTGCGTGTGAAATAAATTCGTCCTCTTACCTACGAACACTTCTAAACACTTTTTTTCATCCTTTTCCTACCCTCTCCTCTTCTGCTTCTCTTTTCCTTTCCTCTTAACCAAGCTGCAATAAGAGCAATAAAAGCCGGCACATAATACACTAACCATGCATATTCTCTTAGAGTGTTTACATATCCCAATGCAATACTTTCCAGGTCTTTAGGCATCATAGCTGTAGCAAAAGCAATAATTGATAAGGGAATAATAATAGGTCCAATGTCCTGTATTCTAAAAATTTTACTGTATATGCTTGCTGAAATATACAACTGAATTGAAACAGCTATTAAAGTACTGATATTCCATATAAAGAGGAATAAAGGATCAAGTCTTTGGAAAAACCTTCCAAAGTCTATAAGAGCTGTCATCTGATATAGGGGTGATGTTACCTCCTGTGCAATATAATATGGAAAGGTGAGGGAAAATGCCAATAATGCAGATGATATTAATATACCTGACAATATTATACTTGTGTATCCTACCATTTTTACGTATTTTGTCCCTTGAAGGGATTTAGCAATAATTACTGCAATAATTGCATAGCCATATACAGAGCTTCTGAAAAGCCCATGTATTACAACATTTCCAAGTCCGTATCCAAAAACTGGTTTTATTCTGTGAACTTGATAATTTGGAGCCGCAAGTATAAGCCCTGCAATAAAACTTATTAAAAGAACAGGGGCAATGAGCCTTGCAAATCTTGCCTGGGTCTCAAGCCCTAAAATACCCAAAACTATCACACCTAAAACAAAAATTCCTATAATATAACTGGGAGGGCTCAAAGGGAGAACATAAACCTTCATAACCTCAGTAAATTCTCTCAAAACTATTCCCGCATCAATTATAAATATTAAAAAAACAGCAAATGAGAAAAGGCTGCCAATGTAAGGTCCTAATGTTATTTCATAAATCTCTATAAGATCTTTATCAGGAAACTTTTTTATCAGCAAATATATAATGGTGAACCCTGCTGCAGCTGTTGCAGCAGATATTAAAGTCATATACCATCCAGCAGAGCCCACAAACCTTGTTGTAATGCTTGGACTTGTAAAAAATACTCTTATAACTATTGTAATTGTTATTAGGCTTATGGCTTCCTGGGGACCGAATTTGCCCTCTTTAACCATTTCTCTCTGTCTCTCCTTTAAGATCATTTATTCTTATTTGTTCTTATTATCTCCCCATTTTCTGGGGTTTGCAGATGCCTTTCTCCTTTTAAGGGTGTTTAAAGCATCCGGCCTTTCTGCAGGCTCATACATTGGCTTTTTTAGTATTAGTTCTGCATCACTCATTGTCTTTGGAGCTACCGGACTGACAAAAGGCACACCAAAAGACTTTATACTACATAAAAACCCTCCTATAATAACAATACCTACTGATATTCCATAAAAACCTGCTATAGCTCCAAAAAAAATAAGGAAAAATCTTAATATTCTAGTGCTAATTCCCAGTGAAAAGTTCGGAAGAGCAAAGCTTCCTAGTCCCGTTACTGCTACAACAATAATAAGAATAGGACTGACTATATTGGCAGCAACAGCTGCTTGTCCCAGTATCAATGCCCCAATAATACCAAGGGTTGTACCAATAATCCCAGGTACCCTTAATCCCGCTTCACGAATTAACTCAAAAGATAGTTCCATTAAAATAGTTTCAACAACTACAGGAAAGGGAACATTCTCCCTGGACTTGGCTATAGCTGTAAGTAAATCAGTGGGTATCATTTCCTGATGATATAATACAAGGGCGATATATGCTCCCGGCAGGAGGACCGATACTAAAAGCCCGAAAACTCTAATAATTCTTATTACTGTCCCATACTGCCACTTCATATTAGATTCTTCAGAAGTCCTGAGCATATTGTAAAAGTTTATGGGTACAGCTAGAGCAAATGGGGTACCGTCAACAATAATAACCACTTTTCCATCTATTAAAAATGATGCCGCTCTGTCCGGCCTTTCTGTTGATAATGCTTGAGGGAAAATAGAAGAAGAATCGTCCTCAATGAGCTGTTCAATCATTCCATCACCATGTACATAATCTATATCCAGGCTTTTGATTCTTCTTTTAACTTCATTAACAATTCTGGGATTGGTGATCCCGTCAATATATAATATTCCACAGTGTGAATTATTTTCCCTCCCTACAGGCAACACTTCAGTAACAAGGTGACTGTTTTTGATAATACGCCTTATTAAAGTAATATTTGTTCTAAGGTTTTCGTTAAAACCTTCCTGAGAGCCCCTGATAACATTTTCTGTACTCGGTCTTTCTACCCCTCTCTTTTCATACCCCCTGGTTTCAAATAAAATACACTCATTGCAGCCATCTACAAACAGAGCCGTAAGGCCATTTAATATCTGTCTGATAATCATTTCATAATTTTTTTCTCTTTTTGTGTCATGTACTGCCAGCACATTATCTTCAATATATTCTATTGAGCATTCTTCATTTGATAAACCCTGGAACAGTTCCGGCAGCATAAGCTGACGCAGAATAAAGTTGTTTATAGTCTCCCTGTCTGCCATACCATCTATAAAAGTAATAAATGCATTTATTTGTTTACCGATTTTAAATTGTCTTATAATAATATCCGAGTTTTTATTAGAAATAAACTCATCTTGTATTTTTTTTAAATTAGTGTACAGCTTTGGGCTAACCTTTTTAATATTGGCTGTACTTTGACTGTCTTCCTCACCCCTTCCCTCACCCTTTCCCTCATCCTTTCCTGAACTCCCAGACTCTTCAAAAGTAGGTTCTTTTTCCCCAACCTTGTCTTCTTTGTTTTTGGCTTGATTCCATTCATCCACATTTAAAGGTTTTTTACTTTTTTTTACATCATCTGTTTCACGCTTGTCTTGAGTTTTCTCGCTATTTTTACTTTCCTGATTACTTTGCTGTACATTTTCCTGCTGGTTTTTTTGGGTACCTTGCCTGATATTCTTCTTTTTATCCTCATTCTCACTGTTTTTTGATTCCTGCTCCGCTGTCTTCCTTTTCTGGTCATTTATTTTTTCATCATAACCATCCCGCTCCGTCCCTTCATATTCAGTTTCAAGGAGCTCAAAGCCCTCAACATCCTTGGGACCATTGTATGTTATAAGGTTTCTTAGAAATTTAATAGTGTTACTAGTGTTGCTCAATTATATCTACCCTTTCATCTCTAAGCTTTAGTAATGCTGTATTCATATTGCCCGGAACAAGTTAAGTTTTCTGCTGAAGTTGCTATAGAATATTATTTGTTTTTTTTTCATATATATTCCTATTAAACTTTCTTCTTATTTAACAATATAGAAGACTTATAAGAGAAGTAATACCTTATACCAGGTTTTTATTGAGGCTACTTTCCAGATAACTGTCTGAATAATTTTGATACTTGCACAAGTTGAATTCCCATTTTTTCTAATTGAGGTATTGTTTCTTTTATTGCTCTGGCAGTAGTTCTACCTCCTGCAGAGCCTACATGTCCAATAACTACAGCATAGCCTTTTTTAACAGCAAGCTCACCTGCAGTCAAAAGCTGTTGCCTGGCATAAGCCATAGTTTTTATGGAGGATTGCTCAAGAAAATAATTTCTCTCTACAAAATTAATTTTTATATCTTTAGCTACTTCTCTGCAAACTGATTTGCTGCTTGTCATACTATCTACAAAATACAGGTTTTTTTCCTCCATATTCTTCATAACGCAGGACATAACTCTGGGATCTTCACTGGATTTGGTACCCATATGAATATTAGCTCCTACAGCATGAGGTACAACTCTGAAAGAATCTAATACTATCCTGCGAATTTCATTATTACTTTGACCAAGCTTAATAGGTCTAGGCCCAAGCCAGCTTGCAATATCTCTATCTTGAGATTGCATAGGAAGATGCACTATTACTTCAAATCCTTTCTCATGGGCTTTATTGGCATCCGCTTTTGTATATGTGAGAAACGGCATTATTGCAAATGTCATAGGTCTCCCAATTTCCATCATTTCCTTTACCCCATCCCTGTTTTGGCCAAAATCATCTATAATAATGGCAAGTTTAGGTTTTGTGTAATTACTGCTTACAGAATAATTTATAAAATCATCCTCATTATTTTCTATATCTCCCGTATAAATATTAAAATTTTGTTTTGATACTATTGCGAAAACTACAACTATAAGCAATATAATGACTATAGATATTACATATAAGGTTTTTTTATAAATATCAAGCCAGTCCTTATTTTTCTTCATGAGTATCCTCCAAAGTAATAAATTATTTTGCATAACTTTTTTAGTAAATACTTTAATTCTACAATGCCAATTTGGGAAACGATGTCTTCCTGGATATTTTTTTAAATAGCATAATGATAGTATTAATGTTTTTACATTTAATATGCTATAGATAACGCACAAAAGAAACTACACTATAAAAGTTTTGTACGCTTATGTTACCTTAATTAATACGTAAAAATCCAATTTGTTCCTTGTAAAATTATTTTTGCGTTATATATAATTAGAATATAAAACTGAAAGTAAAGAATTGCCGCTTTCTTCATAATTTAGATTATTGGTGCATTCCTCAAATTCATTGAATCCTGTTTTTCTTTCCAGTTACTTTCTTTGTTATTTTACAATATAGAAGGCTTACAAGTAGAATAACACCTCCATAGCCCATAACCGGGTAAAGATAACTGACCAGATTTGAAAACCCGAATCTGCTTGTGATAAAAGCAAGAAATGCTGTAAATACTATGCATGTTTTTCCAGTTAAGCTTGCTAACCTGCTAGAACCGATTGAATTCATTAAGCTGTCGGAATTGATAATTCGTGCTGTAAAGCCGTAGAGGCTTCCTACTGCCGTTGTGTATATCTCAGCTAAAAGCACAATAATATAACCTACTTGAACTACATGAGATATTTCCCCTGCAATAAAAGCCATGGGTACTTCCATATGGATTATACTTCCCAAATTTCTTACCAGAGTAAAGTATATTGCAGCACCAGTTGCTCCAAGGCTTACTCCTCCCAGCAACGCACCTTTTTTGATAGATTCATTGTTTTGGATATTATTCCCCAGAGGAGCAAGAACAGAAACTGATAAAATTATATTATATGATGCATATAATATAGCAGCCCAAAGCCAACTGCCTATTAAACCATTACCTGATACCTTATGTATATGAGTATAATCCGGATGAACAAAAAATATGGAAGCAATGCCAACACCAAGAGCAGCAACAATTAAGAAAGGTACAATAAAACTTATTGAGTTTATAACCCCTTCTATACCTGTAAGTACTGTAATTGCAGTTATAACAGCCATCACAAGGTTGCCCCAAACAGCAGGTATATTAAACTGCTGTCTAAAAATTGCACCAGACCCTGCAATCATAGCTGTAAGGGATCCAAAAAGGAAAAAAATTATCAGGAAGTCAATAACAGGTCCTAAATATTTACCGCCTGCATATCTTATTATCTTAAGGTGGGAAGTAGAACCAAGGTACATACCAAGTTCCATAATAATATGGCCATATATAACAAATAATACAGTGACCAGAACTAATCCCCAGAATCCCTTTATCCCAAATACCGAGAAAAACTGAAGTATCTCCTGTCCCGAAGCAAATCCTGCCCCTACCACAGTTCCGATATACGTTGCAGCTACTTTAAATGTTAATATACTTTTTGCATCGCTGCACCTTCTTTCTTTTGCGTATATGTTATTATTTGGTGCTCGGCTGTGATTTCTTATAGAACCGCCTTTTCCGCCTCTTCTATTTTCATATTTGTACATGCTCACATTAACCGCCATTCTGCCACCATATATCGGCATTAAATTATATCAAAATTTGTTTTTTTAACTTTTTGAGGAAAATAGTATACAGCAAGTTTGTACATTATATACTTATGGGATAGTTGAAAGGAATATGTGACAATATGTGAATTTTTATACCGATTACTTATTTCTGTTCATTTTATGATAAAATAAAATTAAAGACTATAGATAACGCACAAAGGAAACCACATTACAAAAGTTTTGTGGCCCGCGACAGATTATTTTTAAAGTTAGCAGACCACAGCATCAAGAGAGAAGATTTGTAACACTTGAATAAGAAATATAAAAATAAGATGTTACAAACTGCTATATAATTTACGATTTGAAAGAACTAATGAAGAATTTGCAAATCGTAAGTTACATCAAGGTAACAGAAGCACCTAAATGGAGGTACGCAAAAATTCAATTTATTCCATGTAGAATCATTTTTGCGTTATATATAATATGAAAAGGTGGAACTATGGATAAAGATAAAATTTTAATAGTTGATGATGAAGATGGAATACGGGAAATGCTTAGAGAATATCTATCTCCTGAAGGATATATAATTGATGAAGCCTCAGATGGGATAGAAGCACTGGAACTTTTCAGGAAAAATAAATATTCTCTTGTAATTCTGGATATAATGTTGCCTAAAATGGATGGATGGATAGTGTTGAGAGAAATCCGCAAAATGTCACAGGTGCCTGTAATAATGCTCTCAGCAAGAGGTGAAGAATACGACAAGCTTTTTGGTTTTGAACTTGGCGTAGATGACTATATAGTTAAACCTTTCAGTCCAAAAGAGCTGCTTGCAAGAATGAAAGTCATAATACGCAGAAGTACCAATCCTGCATTGTCGGAAAGTAAAGAAAACAGTGTAAAATATGAAGGATTAGAGATCGATTTTGATTCCAGAAATGTAACTGTTGATGGAACTTCTGTAAATCTTACTCCAAAAGAATATGAACTTTTAAATTTCTTTACCATGAATCCAAACAAGGTGTTCTCCAGGGAGCAGCTTTTAAATGAGGTATGGGGATATGACTTCTATGGAGATAACAGAACAGTAGATACTCATGTAAAAATGCTTCGTGAAAGCCTTGGGGGGTATAGAAAATTCATTATAACTGTATGGGGTACAGGATACAAATTTGAAACAGGAGTGAGAAAATGAGAAGTATTGCGGTTAAATTATGGACAGCTATGATGCTTCTGATAATTATAATGTTAGCTCTGCTCTGGTTTTTTCAGATAGTTTTCCTTGAAAACTTTTATATTAATCAGAGAGTTGAGGAAGTAAAAAATAGAAGCATTTTAATTATACAAGATATAAATGTCACGGGAAAAGAAGAACTGGAAACCAGGCTTGAAAGTCTTATATATGATTATAATTGTAATATAGATCTTATAGACACCGCAGGTAAAATCATTTACAGTAATGCTGCCGGAAGGCAAATGCCCATGATGGGTGCCGGTCATATTAAAAAAGAATTAATGAGTGAAGTTTTATCAGGTAAAACTGTAACTACATCCCTGATTCATCCTAGATTTAATAGTAAATACATGCTTATAGGTATTCCTGTAAAATCTTCCACTGGTGAAGTCAAAGAAATTACAGAAATCACAGGAGCCCTTCTTATAAACATGCCTCTTGCACCAGTAGCAGATACTGCAGGAATACTTAAAAAACAGCTTGTTTACATTTGTTTCGTTCTGTTTTCCGCCGCACTCCTGCTATCATTTTTATTATCAAGATCATTTATAAAACCAATACTTAAAATCACGGAAGCTGCTGATAAAATGGCCTCTGGAAATTTCAATGTGAGAATTAGTTCAGAATCAAAAGATGAAATTGGTAAGTTATCCAGGGCAATTAATAATCTGGGTGAGGAACTTTCAAAAATAGAACAGTTAAGAAGAGATTTAATTGCTAATGTGTCTCACGAGCTCAGGACACCTCTAAGCTTAATAAGAGGATATGCTGAAACAATAAGGGATGTAACAGGAAATAACAAGGAAAAACGGGAAAAACAAATTGGAATAATAATTGATGAATCAGAGAGGCTAAACAGGATTGTAGATGATATACTTAACCTTTCCCAAATACAGTCAGGGAATGTAGTATTAAACACCACAAATTTTAACTTGAACAGAACGATCAGGAATGTTATTGGTAAATATGAGATTCTAAGTAATCAATCTGGAATTTCGGTAGTTTATGCAACTAATATAGGTGACAGAAATAATGAAGTCCCCGCTGCCAATGCAAATATCATGGTAAAGGGAGACGAAGCACGGATAGAGCAGGTACTTTATAACTTAATAAACAATGCATTTAGTTACAGCAAGTCAGGTGATTCAATAACAGTTAAAACTCTAGTTGGCAATGGGATAGTAAAAGTTGAAATATCAGATATGGGTGAGGGTATTTCGCCTGAAAACATTAAGCATATATGGGACAGGTATTATAAGTCAGATAAATCGGTTACAAGAAAACAGATAGGTACGGGACTGGGACTGGCTATTGTAAAAAGCATTCTTGAGGTTCACAAAAGCAGATATGGAGTTGAAAGTGCCTTGGGGAATGGTACAACATTCTGGTTCGAACTGGATCTTTCATAATAATCTGAACGATTCAAGGCAACATAAAAGTTTCATTTTTCTATCATACTTTTATCATAATTACCTTTTATAATGAAATCATCAAATAAATCAAGGGAGAGTGATTTCAATGAAGAATATGAAAAAATTTGCAGCCGTACTGGCAGTTGTAGCAATAATTGCAACAGCAGGAGCAGTGTTCGCTGCGGACCTTAAAACACCCGTAGAAATTGTTTCCGGATTAACTGGTAAATCCGTAGAAAGTCTTAGTCAAGAAAGAGCAGCAGGAAAAACTTATGGTGCTATAGCTATGGAAAGTGGAAAACTTGATGAATTTAAAGTACAAATTTTAGAACAGAAAAAAGCTCTTCTCGACCAAAAGGTAAAAGGCGGAACACTAACTCAGGAAAAAGCCGATGAAATCTATAATGCAATTAAAGAAAATATAGCAAATTGTGATGGTTCCGGAGCTACCTGCATTGGGAGGAAGTACGGTGTAGGCTTCGGTAGTGGCAGTGGAGCATGTGCAGGTAATGGCATATGCAATGGCACCGGAGCAGGTAACAGCACATCCACCGGTATCGGAGCAAGCAATGGCTTAGCCGGCGGTATGAGAAGAGGAAAAAGTGCGGGCATGGGTATGAAGCGCAGCCTTCAGGGTCAAGGTCAGGGTAGAGGAATGGGGCTTGGCAGATAACCTACCATTATTACAAACCCCAGTATAAGAATTTTTTAGGCTATCTATAAATTCCTATACTCTCAAAAAGTTTTACAAGCTTTTATGTAAATAGCCATGTAACGCAAGCATTACATGGCTATTTGCAATAAAATTTTAAACAGAATATCTTATTCAATATAAATTACCTCAGAATCATAATCGTAATTAAATAGTTCCGAGTATCTTCCCCATGAAGTAATTGTTTCCATAAGAATATCAACCTCCTGGGGAGTAAAATGATGCAGGAAAAGATCAACAAAAAACTCTTCTTTCATTGAAAGATCCTTTTTATTATTTAAAACATTTAATACCACCTTAAATACAGGTAATTGTTTAATTCTTTCCCTGAAAATCTTTTTTCTTCCGTCCATATCAGAATCTACAAACTCCTGTCCAAGAGGTAAAATAATGGCATCTCCCTCTCTAACCTCGGCAAAACCCAACAGTGCAATAGCTTCTATACTTGGCAGCAATTCATCACTTTCTATTAATAAATCTCTGCCAAGTTTGTAAATATCTATTTTACCATCATTATCTTCAAGTATTTCCAAAAGTCCTGCCAGTACTCCTGGATGAGCATGCGGCAAGTTTTTAAGTTTCTCCTCTCCAGTATCGGATATCTGATTTTTAGTCTTATTATTTGTGCTTTCTATTTCTTTTCTTGTCATAACTTTATAAATATGGTCTACCATCATTTCAAATTCCTTTGATTTCCTGTTTCTTGGGTGAGGTAACCGAATTGGAATTTCCGCCAGTACAGTGGCAGGGCTTTTACTTAGAATTATAGCTCTATCCGACATCAAAACAGCTTCTTCAATATTATGTGTAATATGGATAACACCCTTTATCGGCATCCTTTTCTCCTGCCAAAGTTCAACAAGCTCAGTTCTTAAATTTTCAGCCGTCAAATAGTCCAGGGCTGAAAACGGTTCATCCAGACATAATAGTTTGGGTTCTACTGCCAATGCCCTTGCGAACCCGACTCTTTGTCTCATTCCGCCGGAAAGTTCCTTGGGATATGCATCTTCGAAACCGTCAAGGCCTATAAGGTCCAGTAGTTTCTCAGCTTTCTCCTCTGTATAATCCTTGGGAAATCCTTTTGCTTTTAAGCCCAGCTCTACATTTTCTATTACTGTAAGCCATGGGTATAAGGCTGCACTTTGGAAAACTATAGCAGCACCCTGATTGGAACCTTTAACCTCCTTTCCTTCAAATATTACTCTACCACTTGTAGGTTCCATAAGTCCCGTTATAACCCTCAGCAAAGTTGATTTGCCAGAGCCTGAAGGACCAAGAATAGAGACATATTCGTTGTTGTTTATTGTGATATTGACATCTTTAAAAACAGGTATTTCACTGTCAGCAAATTTTTTAGTCAAATTTTCTATTTTTATGAATTCCTTAACCGCTGTCATCCAAATCCCTCCTTTTATATACTGGGTAATAGTCAAGTTATATGTCAAGTCTGAATCTTTCTTCAGAAAACCTGAATAACTTTTTCCATATAAACCTGTTCGTTCCTACAACAATAATTATCATAACCAATGTGCTTGCCAAAAGCATGGGATAATTGCCTATATCTGTAGATTGTGCTATAAGAGCCCCCAATCCCAGTGTTTTCATATGCTCTCCGCCAAAACCTATATATTCCGATACTATGGTAGCATTCCAACTTCCACCTGTTGCTGTGACTAACCCTGTTAATATGCTTGGAAAAATAGCTGGCAAGATCAGGGTTTTCCACTTTTTAAACCCTTTAAGCCCTAAATTAGCTGCTGCTTCCTTTAGATCCTCGGGTATAGACATGGCCCCGGCAATTACATTGAAAAGTATATACCATTGTGTACCTAAAAGCATGAGTGCCACCGATGCAATATTCAGACCTCCTGCAAACTTTAACAGTGCTATCAGCAGCACCGGAAAAAGTGCAGTAGCTGGTATTGAGGCAACAATCTGTATTATAGGCTGCAGGATATTAGCCAGCTTTTTATTAAGTCCCACAGCAACACCTATGGGTACAGTCCATAAAAGAGCTATTATTTGTGCTACAATAACCCTTACCAGCGAAGCCAATGCAGAGGGAAAAAGCTGGGTAAGCTCACCTCCGGACAGTTTTAGAAGCATTTCAGCTGCTCTAAACGCCCCATATGCAAATAGCAATATGGCAGCTATGCCTAATACATTATAAACCCACTTTTTCAAAGCATCCCTTCTTGCCTTGGAACATTGATTCATACCGATTTCATATTCAGGTGTGCCCCTCGGACTAAATAATTTGTTAAGAAATTCATCTATATACCTTATCATTGGACGAGTTACCTTGTTAGATAAAGTTTCGATCAATACTGATCTTCGAATAATATAAAGTACAACAGATTCCGGTGCATCTCCTCCGCCTGTAAGTTCCACCTTGAACTTATCCGACCAGGCAATAATAGGTCTCCAAAGGAGCTGATCTATAAGAACAATAAGTATTATCATAGTAATCAAGCCATGCAAAAGTGCTTTTGTGTCACCTTGAAAAGCAGCTGTCTGAAGATATGAGCCCAGCCCCGGCAGCCTGAAATCATTGTCTTTCAATGTAAACATTTCGCAGGCCATCAGGAAAAACCATCCACCGGCCCATGACATCATACTGTTCCATACCAGTCCAATAGCTGAAAATGGTAGTTGGAGTTTCTTAAATTTCTGCCACTTGTTAAGTTTAAATGTACTGGCAACTTCATCAAGATCCCTGGGAATAGTTGTCAATGAATGATAAAAGCTGAATGTCATATTCCACACTTGTCCTGTAAATATAAGAATAATCGAAGATAATTCCACACCAAGGCTGCTGTGAGGAAATATTGCAACAAGTCCTAATACAACAGCCGGAAGAAAAGATAGGACAGGAATGGACTGCAGTATATCAAGCAAAGGCAGCATTATCTTTTCAGCTTTTTTATTTTGTGAAGCTACATATCCATAGATTAATGTAAACACTAAAGACAAAATATAAGCTGCCAGCATACGCAAAAATGAAAACAGCGCGTAGGCAGGTAAATACTTTGTGTTAAGTGATATAACAATGTTGGATTTATATATTGGGTTATCTATATTTAAAGATATAAGCAAATACATTACAGCAATAATTACTGCAATGACAACTCCGTCAGCAGGAGTTATGCTGTGAAACATCAAGTTTTTTTCTTTCTTCAATGTCCAACCCCTCCTTAAAAAATTTCTATATAGAGGGATATGTTAACCAGGAGAATGTCAACAAATCCCCAGATATAGTATTGATGTAATTTATTAATTCCATGTAACATAAATCAGGGTCACAATTATCACTTTCCATTCTCCCACCTCCTTCATAATAAAACAACATAAAAAAACCTCTCAACAAAAGAAAGGTTTTCTGTAATCAACCAATACCTTCGTTGAGTTTTGGCACTATACAGCTTTGAGATAAACCCAGCTGCATTAAGTAAAACCTTAATTCGGCAATACCTGTTGACCCATTGGCATCTCTCGATGTTTCCGGGCAGCAGCATTTATCTATATAGGAGCCTCACCTAACATACACTATTTAATTTTTGTCTATCACACATCTATCATGCATCTTATTTAAATTATACTTCAATTACTTAGTGACTTCAAGCGAATTTCTATAGATTTAGATTTATAGCAGCCTTTGTGCACAATGTATGGAATCTGTGTAATCTATATAATCTAAATAATCTATATACATAGGGCCTGCTGATACATTCATATACCTGCTAAAATATCCTTCTAATATATCCTAATAATAGCCAATATTATTAACAGTATCCCGGGAACAATAGTTATAATTTTTTGATTAAATTTCTCCATAGCCGTTATTCTTTTTCCAAGAAAGGTTCCAACAAATAATAATACTAACTGAAATAAACCAACTGCAAGGGGTAAAAACGCCGAATAATATCCAGACAGGGCACTTCCTATACCAACACCAATGGCATCCAACGACAATGCAAGCCCAAGCAAAATAGATTCTTTTACATCAATAGTGCCTGATTTATCTATATCACACTCTGACGGATTACGAATAACCTGTATAGTGATTCCCAATGATTTTATGGCGACTTTTATTAATGTTTCATCCTTAATATCTAAAATATTTAAATTATTTTTAATATACTTATTGGCCTTGATATCTACATCAGATTTGGAAATATCCATGCTTTTATTTTCAATTAAACCATGAATAATAATCCAGCATCCCATAAGTAATAAAATGAAAATACCTATTAACTTTGATATACCTGGAGGTATGATGGAAGATATATATTTACCAAAATAGACAGATGCGCCTGAATATAATATGGAAAACATGCAAATAAAAACAGCTGACAGTACCGGTATTTTAATTTTTCTCAATCCATAAGCTATTCCAACCCCTAAAGCATCAAGACTTAAAGATAATGCAAGAATACATATTGTAGATACCATATTTATTATTCTCCTTATATTGTCTGTATTTCAGGTTCTTTACCCATACAATATATGACAATTTATAAGAGGATGTTACAGCTGGATATTGTAATGCTTCCTTTTACCCTTCTTACCGGGTAGTAGTGTAATATTGAAACACTGCTTATAAATGAGTATAATATAGGTATCAGGGGACAACAACCTGATTTCAGCATATTGCAATATAAGGATTGGAGGTTTTATTCGTTTCATGGTCTTTATTGTAACAGCACTCATGATAGAAGCTGCTCCTATCATTAAGCATTTTAAATTGAAAAAAGATATGTCTGTGCATAAATATCAAGTATATAAGAATTCGGCAATTGTACTGATTATAAGCGGTGTAGGAAAAGTAAGAAGTGCCATGGCATCAGTATATTTACTTTCAAATCACGAAATAACCGGTACGGATATTTTCCTTAATATTGGTTTTTGTGGTGCCGGCAGTACCAAATACCCTCCAGGAAGCATGTTACTTATAAATAAAATTACTGATATAGACACAGGAAAAGATTACTATCCTGATGTTTTTATAAATCAGGCTCTACCAAGGGAAGCCATATGTTGTTATTCCAGGCCGCTTCACAAAGAAGACCTGAAAAGTCAAACAGAGATTTTTTGTGATATGGAATCATCAGGAATTATGGAGGCTGCAAACAAGTTTATATATGCTCATCAAGTGGTTATATTAAAAGTAATTTCCGACTACCTGACTCCCGAAAACCTTAATAAGGATCAATTACAAACCTTACTTGAAAATCATATGCCCTATATTGAGCAAATAATAAATGAGTTACAGCAGTTAAATGAGCTATTACAGCTGAATGAAGGTTTGAATGATAGATGTAGCAAGTTTACTTCAAAAGAAGAAAAGGAAGTTATTGCTATTATTTCAGATATCTCAGATAATTTAAGATTTTCCGTGACCATGAAGCAAATACTCTTTAAAGAAGCGAAAAAAGCAAAGCAGAAAGGGATTGATCCGTTAAAAATCCTTAAACCATTAACAGAAACAAAAGTTAACTCTAAAGTAGAAGGGAAGAAGATTTTTGGGCAGCTCATTGAAAAGCTTGAACAAACGCTTGTTTAACACAATTTACGTGGAAGAAGCAGCTTATGGATATACTATTACAAGGGAAATGCTGCAGAAATATCCTGATTGTCCGGTAATTCCAATCCGTCACTATAAGGATGTTTTCAACCGTACAAATCAGCATTATGCTATCCAAAAGCAGTATCCCTCATTGATCCTGGCAGTGAAAGGCAATCAGTTTTTGTACAAGGGTCCGGCGGTTTGTCAAGATTTTGGGCATTCCGGACATTCTGCCTTTTATTATACTTCTTTCTTGTTGAATTGCATTTTTAACTGCGAATACTGTTACCTTCAGGGAATGTACCCATCTGCCAACATTGTAGCCTTTGTTAATGTGGAAGATTTCAAGTTTGCAATGGAACAAGCGGTTATGAAAGAACCTGTTTTTCTAGCAATATCATATGATACTGATTTGATTGGGTTTCATAATATAATCCCATATTACGATTATTTTTGTGACTTTTTTGCATCACACTCCGAGCTTTATGTTGAAATCCGTACTAAAAGTGCAAATCAAACCTTTTATCAGAATCATACTCCACTGGAAAATATAATAATTGCCTTTACCCTTTCACCTGAAGAGGTTATACAAAAATATGAAAGACATACTCCTGCATTGGAGATGCGCATTAAAGCTGTTCAGGTAGCTATAAAGCATGGCTTTAAGGTTAGAATTTGCTTTGACCCTATATTCATTCATCCTGAATTGGATAATCTCTATGAACCCTTCTTTCATTATATTTTTACACAAATTGATCCCGGGAGTATACAAGATATAGGGTATGGGTTTTTCCGCATGTCCAAGCATTTTTTTAAAAGAATCGAAAAACACCAGATTAATTCACAGCTTTTTTCGGAAAAATATTGGGTTGACAAGGATGTGGTATCTTATTCACCGGAACTTCAGGAGAAGATTAAATCAAAGCATTTTGGCATTTTGACCCAATATGTTAAAGAAACTTCTATCGTAACCATTTAGTATAATATTTTGAGCAATACTTAATCTTGCCTTGCAAATAATTATTAATTTTATTTTGCAAATAATTGATAAAGGAGATTTTTCTAATGAAAGTAGCAATTTTAACAGGAGCTTCAAAAGGGATCGGTCTTGCTTTGACGAAAAGACTTATTTCCTTAAACTATAAAGTTTATGGCATATCCCGTTCATTTCAAAATACACCATTTTCCCATGCAAATTTTATTCGCGTTGAATGTGATATACAGGACACAGGTAAACTTATCCAAGTGATAGAATCTATCGAAGACCGGGAAGCAAATATAAATCTTCTGGTTAACAATGCAGGAATAGGATACTTCGGCCCCCATGAGCAAATAAAGATAAAGGAAATACAGACTATGACACGTACAAACCTGGAAGCTCCTCTGATTTTATGTCAGCTCCTTTTACGGGCACTAAAAAAAAGTAATGGAACGATTATTTCCATTTCTTCTGTAACAGCAAAAAAAGTAAGTACCCATGGTTGTGCCTATGCCGCTTCCAAAGCCGGACTTACCCACTTTTTTACCAGTTTGTTCGAGGAAGTAAGAAAGTCGGGTGTCAAGGTCACAACCATTCATCCTGATATTACAAAAAGCAGTTTTTATGATTCACTGGATTTTACATATGAAGACGAATCAGATACAGTTTTACTGGATGAGCAAATAGCAGATGCAATGGAATATGTACTAAATGCATCAAGCAATGCTGTTGTTAATGAAATAATCCTGCGTCCACAGAAAAACCGTATTAGACGTAAAACTTAAGCATGTGTTACTAAGAGTCTACTCGGAATGTCTAAGCTATAAAAGCGAAAAGCAGACTACAGATTGCAGACTGCAGACTGCAGACTGCAGGAGAAACGCTCATAGACTGCATTATGATACAAGAGGATGCAAGAAATGACGTTTCTCCTGTATGAGCCCGCTTTTTCGGACAGATTCCTAAGCACTAAAGCCTACCTGCACTAAAACTTGTCCGCATATTCCTGAATCTTCAGGGTATTTCTCGTAACCTTAAAGACAGATGATGTATCTATATCGGTTGGCTTTCCTGCCAGCTCATCTACAAATACACTGAGGCAGTCACCTGTATCAACATCCGGAGCTTTGATGATTTCAGTTCCAGGATTACCATCAAGTGCAACAACAATCTCCTTAGATCCTGCAGTAAATTCCATAACACCCTTGGTCCCCCAGATAGTAAACCGCCAGTAGAATGGCAGGCTAAATCCTGAGCTGTTGGGTGCGGCATATGACACATCAGCCACTAGCCCTGCCCCATTTGTCAGTTCAACCATGAACTGGCCACAATCCTTGAATGCCGGAGCCTCGGTTGCAAAGGCGTTCCAGCAACGTGCACCAATTACTTTTTTAAAGGAAAGTCCTGTAATGTACTCTACAAAGTCAATACCATGAATGGCTATGTCGTTGATTGTGCCGCCATGCTTGCCTTCCTCGAAGTACCAACCTGGTCTTGAACCATATAACAGTGGATGCTGTCCGCTGAAAAATATGGCATGTACTTCCCCAAGCCTGCCTTCCTTTATAAAATTGCGTACAGGCTGTACAACTTTTCCATATCTCATGTCCAGCATTAATCCCACTTTGAGATTTTTTTCTCTGACCAGTTTCTCAATTTCGTCAAGTTCTTCAAGAGATGTGCATAACGGTTTATCAACGTAGACATGCTTGCCCGCCTTTAAAGCGGCAATTACTAAAGAACCGCGTATTCCGAAGTAATCACCGATTGCTACAACATCAATATTTTTATCTTTTAATATATCATCGTAGTTATCATGGGTGAAACGCACACCAAGGTTTTTTTCAGCAGCTGCTCGTGCTCCGGCATCTGCTTCCCAGGCTGCCACTATTTCTATATCAGGGTTAGCCTCAGCAAGCTTATACAATGTGTTGATATGGGCATGCCTGAACCCCGCAAAAGCAATTTTAATCATAATACTCATCCTTTCTTCTCATAAGTATATTATTATGGCTCATCCGGACAGTAATTCCGGGAATATCCGGACACATTGCCGTATAAGTTAATTTTATATTAATGGGCTGTATTTTTCAACAGTAATACTTGCTGTCCTGCAATTAATAAGTTTAATTAAATCATCCGGTGCTATTTCAATTTGATGACCTATTTTACCTGCACTTACAATAATGGTATCGAGTTCTTTGCATGAACTATCCAGCACTGTTTTATACTGTTTTTTCATTCCTATTGGGGAGCATCCACCACGAATATATCCGGTAATCTTGTTAATGTCCACAACCTTTATCATCTCTACGGCTTTTTCATCTACTGTTCTTGCGGCAGCTTTTAAATCCAGTTCATGTTCAACGGGAATAATAAAAACATAGTATTCTTTACTTGTTCCTTGTGTAACCAGAGTTTTGTATACTTTTTCAACAGGCTGTCCCATTTTTTTTGCAGCTGAAATTCCATCAATAAGTCCATCACTACTATCATAAGTATATGTTTTATATGAAATTTCTGCTTTATCCAGAATCCGCATTGCATTTGTTTTTTCGTTTTTCAAGGCAAATCCTCCAATATATATTGAATTATAATTTATTATACTAATTGCTTAATAATTTTTATTATTACATTTAGCCGTATAAATTACAATATTAAAGGCTGTATTGGGTGCATATTTTATTTTTGAAGAAATTATTGAAAGAAGCATTAGTGCAGGTACTGTAGCTGGGCAGGGGAAACTCTTCTCTCAAGTAACAGATATTCCTTTTAGGTTGAAGAGTTTCCCCGTATCGGAGCGAAGGAAGAGCAAAATCAGTGTTTGAACAAAATAATTACACTTTTTTATTCAGATTATTTTGTGAGTTTGATTTTGCCCGTAGCTGAATTTAAAGGCTCTAAGTACCG
>DAOSDD010000041.1:0-23244 GCA_035362115.1 Clostridiales bacterium
TGGATTATGGAGAGAATAATACTCAGGAATATCTTAATGGTATTGTATTTGTACCAGTCAGGGTAACAGGTACACTTATGGATACAATATTTTATAATAATCCTGAAGAAAGGGAAAAGAGATATAACAGGGATGATATTCACAGTTGGACAATGAGCCTGAATGAAACAACTTACCCTAATATTGCCCCTGATGATTCAGGTCCTAGTGGATCTTACAAGAACAAGAAAGATGCAATAATAACCTTGTGGTTTAAACGAAGCGAGATATTCCAGAGGCAAACATGGAAGCTTAATGCATATTCAGAGGCCCTGTTCCTTGATGGTAAATCCAGTAAGAGAAATGCAACCGGCACACTGCTGTTCACAATTAAAGCAGCACCTCAAAACCAGGAACCACCACAAGAGCCGCCACCGGAAGCAATAGAGGAACCTCCGCCACCGCCTGTTATAATAGAGCCCGATTGTCATATACCACATCCCGGCTTTGATATTGTACCATACCCTGCTTATGATAACACGGATTTAAGCCAGGTTTTATCAAGGAAGGTATATATAAATGGGGATGAAGTAGATGATGTTGAGTTCTTTAGTGGGAATTATATATTCGGTGATGGAAACGATGGAATAAAGAAGATAGATGTTATTTATGAAAGCATGGATGAAATAACCAGTTCAACTACTCAATGGGCATACATATATGATACAAAACCAACGGCACAGTATAAGCTGGAGGGTGCATTTAAGGAGAACAGAAAACTATTGGCTTCAGAAAATTGTGCATCAGGGAACACTCAAATAGTCCTTGATAAATACCCCATAGTATCTTATAACTGGAAATTTATATCTATAGACGGAGAATCAAGTTCACTTAAGCAAAGAACTCCAACATCAGATAAATATAGGGAATTTTTGTATAAAAAGCCGGGAGTATATAGATTGGAGTTAACTGTAACAAATACATTAGGCAGAGTATCAAAGCCCTATACACTGGACTTTGTTATATACGAAGATACACCACCTGCAATAGAAATGAATATATGGAACGGAGTATTAACCAGGGGAGAAGAATTAAAACTGCACTATTCAGCAAGCAGTGTTGATAATGATAGTATAGCATTAAAAACCCTGCAGCTATATTATGACAGCAATAATGACGGAGAATGCGATCAGCTTGTTAAAACATTTCCTGATGGTGAGTTTGCCGGCTATGCACCTGACAAACTGGGGAAATATAGGCTGGTGGCAACAGCAACTGAAGAATTTGGGCAGGAAACCCTGCCAGAATATACAACTGTTGCTGACAAAAAGAAGAAAACCGCAGAAAGTGAATTCTGGGTGGACAACCTTGTGCCGATGACCGATATATACGTAAATGTACCTGTAGTTAAGCCGGAAATTGATTTGTATGTCATGATGGATAAAAATCTAAATGAGAGTATAAAACAATACATAACTGCAAACAGAATTAACTTTAACAACTTTTTAAGAACAAAGAATATACTGCCAAAGGTTGAAACCTGGGATATGAAAACCTATGAATACTCTCAGTCGGTAAGTGATACATACAGATCCGGGGAATCATATCCACCATCCTCCATATTGTATTCAAGTGGCGGGTATTCGGGAACACTTTATCTTGAGCCTGACAGTACAGTGGACAATGGAGAAGACAGAGATTTTGGCAGCTGGGATACAAAGACGGAATCAAAGGAATTTACAAGGTCTCACAGCAATACAATAACTGAAGAATGGTGGGATGGAAGTCTATACAGAACAACTGAATCCGATCCGGAACCTTCGAGTTATGATGTAGATGAGGACGGCTACAGCGGAAGTATCCCGCAAGTGAGCAGGGACGGCCCTTACAACCGGAAGGTAGATAACTATTATTCAGATAGAGAATTTATAATACATCATTCCAATACGGTTACTGACTGCTACAACGATGGGAAACTGGTATACTCCTCTAATTCTGATCCTGCACCTTCAAGCTATTATATAAATGAGGATGGCTACAGTGGATATATTTACAGGGATGACACCGAAGGTCCGTATAACGAAAAACACTGGTTCGAAGGTCAATATGAATACTATGAAAAAACATGGGTAGCTGTATTTAGAGGTACTCTAAGCAAGATTCATGCATGGGATATCCATGAAACATATATAAGTACCTATAGAGGGACATTGACTAAATCAAAGCAGGTATGGGTTCCTGATATGAGATGGGTAAGCGATTACATAGGCTATTACTCAGGCATAGTGTACAAATATGTACGGCAACCATATTCAAATCCTTTCAGAGCCACATCAGACAAATATGTTGTGTATATAAGTGATGGAAACATAAATGAGCTTACGGACCTTGGAATGGTAATGTCAAAGGCAGATGCCCGGCTGATACTTGTGGGAGCCAACTCTATTAGGAATCAGATGGCGCATGATCATTATATATCAAGAGATAAACCCATGGAGCAGATTATGCAAGAGGTGTTAGATTACATAGCAATAAACAGTCCTGCTATAGAAAAGCATTATGTGCTTGCAGGAGTAGACATTTTTGATATAAAAGCTATTGATTTTGATGATGAAAATGATCCAATTATTGAGAGAAAGTTTCAGTACGTGCAAGATGCAAATTATTTTGATAATCCAACAGGAATGGAAAATTTTGCAGCAGCTAGCTTTTCTGAAAATAGCAATTGGGTAGATACCAAGGTAGGCAAGTTTAATGAAGTAGGAGAGTTCCGTATATTCAGAAGAATAAAGGATCAGCCTTCACCAGATCCTAACTTTGCAAACTACTCATATTTTTCTGGAACTCCTGAGTTAAGAGTATATGCTCACAGAAAACCTATTGCAAAAGCTTCATTGGAATGGGATTATGACAATTCTAAAGGAGTTTATAAAACCAGGTGGGTATGTCAATCCTATGATTTTGACCACCAGTATTCCAGGGAGGATAAGGGAATTGCGGAAAGGAAAATAATGTTCAGAAGGACCGGCGGCGAATGGTATTATTATGTTCCGGAAGAATTATCATCTGGGACTTATGAATTGCAATACTATGTCAAGGATATTGAAGGAGCATGGTCGGATCCGTTTGCAATGAATTTTACATTGCTATCAGCACCATCCATCCAGTTTGATGCAAAGCTGTGTACCAAAGATTCAAAATTCAGCCTCAATAATATCCCTGCTTCCGAAGACCTGGAGGTTTACGATGCATGGACAAGGTACCCTTATAATGTGAAGCTGGAAATGGCACTTTATAATGGAAGTATAAGGATAAGCCCTGTAAAATCAGTGAACTATAGTTCTTCAACAGGTGTAAAAACAGGCAATGATATACAATGGAATAGTATAAGCTATCAAGTACCGAATACCATAAAAGACGGAACATATACCTTTAAAGTAGAGGCTGTTGATACTAACAATTCAAGCATACAGGCAGTGAAAAGTTTTTCTGTAATGGTAAACACCCCTATAAATCTGGTACCGTCAATGCCTGAAACTGTTATGACAGGAAATACAGCAGATATAAAGGCTGCTACTGAGAAATATGCAAGTGTTACAAGAGTTGCCATGTTTTATGGAACATCATATGAGCAGAATCTGGAGCTTTCAAGCGTTCTCCAAGAGGATATGAAGGAATGGAGCAACAAATATACAATACCTTCCAATATACCGGAAGGTGTATACACAGCACGATTTATATCGACAACGCAAAACGGCAAGTCTGAAATGAAGGATGCTACATTTAAAGTAGAAACTTTAAAAATTAGCAAAGTAACCATAGAGGGGTATTGGAACCATTGGAGAGGTCAGGTAGATATGTTTGGCAGGCAACTTGCAAATGAGCCTCATAGGTTCTTAAGCCTGGAAAGAGTAAAAATTAATGTGCAGACAGATGGCTTTGCAGATAAAGTTGAAATACGGTTCAGTCCTGAATTGGAAGCAATGAGATATAGAGACCAATATAATAACTGGTATGATCAGAAAGAGGATTTTGGAATAGACTACACATCCTTTCCCAAGACATTCATGCTTGATAATACTAAAAAAGAAAATCAGATTTATTGGGAATATGTACTGCCGCTGACGGAGAGTACAAAATCATGGGAAGATAAACGGCTTAAAAATGCGTATTACATGGAAGTAACTCTTTGGAAGGGTGAAAAGTCGGTAAAATACGTAATAGATAATATAGACATAACAGGGAATATATATGATTTAACCTATATACAACCTGTATAGTAGTTTATTATCCAAACAAACTGGACAAACTGGACAAACCGGCAAAAGCTGCTTAAATCTGTTAAAATTATCTAATGATGTTTAAAATGGTAAAAAGCTGTTTAATAAAACAAACAGCTTTTTACCATATAATTTATTATCTAAAATCCTCCGGCCTTTTATTGCTAATTCCAAACTCACATAGTAATGCCTTCACGATTCTTTCTGAAGCCTTTCCGTCCCCATACGGGTTTACTGCTCTGGCCATTTTATTATATTCGTCGTTATTATCAAGTAGTTTATTGGCAAGAGTTATTATATTTTGCCTGTCAGTGCCTGCCAAACATACTGTTCCGGCTTTTATGGCTTCAGGTCTTTCTGTTTCATTTCTAAGAACAAGGACAGGTTTCCCCAGAGACGGAGCTTCTTCCTGGAGTCCTCCGGAGTCCGTCATAATCATATAAGACCTGTCCATAAGGTTGTGCATATCCTGTACATCAATAGGGTCTATAAGATGTATCCTTTCATGCTTTCCCAGAATTCTTTGCACAACTTCCCGGACAGCCGGGTTAAGGTGTACGGGGTATACGATTTCCATATCATTATATTTGTCGGCAACTTCTTTGACGGCTTCGCAAATGTTCTCCAGGGGAGAGCCCAGATTCTCCCTTCTGTGTGCTTCCACAGTTACTATTCTTTTATTAATGAAATCAACCTTCTGCAGCTTTTCGTCATGGAATATGTAGCCTTTTTTAACTGTGGTTTTTAATGCATCTATAACTGTATTGCCCGTTACATATATCTTTTCTTCATTTACGCCTTCCCTCAGTAAATTTTCCTTATTGGAAGGAGTAGGTGAAAAGTGATAGTCGGCGAGTACACCAGTCAATCTCCTGTTCATTTCTTCAGGGAAGGGATAGTATTTGTCAAAGGTCCTTAGACCGGCTTCAACATGTCCAACCTTTATCTGTTTGTAAAATGCAGCGAGGCTTGACGAAAAACAGGTTGTAGTATCACCGTGAACCAGCACTACATCCGGTTTTGTTTCTTCAAAAACCTCAGCAAGGCCTTCAAGTGATCTTGTTGTGATGTGTTCCAATGTCTGTCTGCTTTGCATTATATTAAGGTCATAATCAGGTACTATATTAAATATGTCCAGGACCTGATCCAGCATTTGCCTGTGCTGTGCGGTAACACATACTATAGTCTCAATATTTTCGTTTGCCTTCAATTCCTTTACCAGAGGAGCCATTTTTATAGCATCCGGTCTCGTACCAAAAACAATTGCTACTTTTAGCTTTTGCATTATATTCATCCTTTCCGGTATAGCAACAGGCACAGTTGAATCTATGAGCTTTATGCTATCGGTTGCCTGCTTTCTTTAAAGCCTTCATCATAACATTTGCCCGGGCAGTACCTTTATCTCCACTAATCACTCCACCCATATTGCTTATACTGCCTGAAGCTTTTTTACCTGGTCCATTTTCTTTATCGTGTATAAGAATATCCATATCTGCATCATCGTCTTTACCAGTTAATTCCACCATGTATTTGGCTCCTGCTATAACGAATATTGATACGGTAATTAATAGTATAATTGCACATAATGCGCCCTTATCAGCCATTACTATTGCACATAGACCTAAAGCAGCACTGGCGATGTATAGGACAAGAACTGATTGTTTTTGGCTTAATCCCATATCAATCAATCTATGGTGCAGGTGACCCCTGTCAGCTGACATGATAGGTTTTCCATTTACCAATCTTCTGATAATTGCAAAAATTGTATCAAAAAGCGGAAGTCCTAAAGCCAGTATAGGAATTGCAATAGAAATAGCGGCATAAGATTTGAACATACCCTCTACAGATACCACTGACAAGGTAAATCCCAGGAAATATGCTCCTGTGCTTCCCATAAATATCTTAGCAGGATTAAAATTGAAGGGAAGGAACCCCAGGGTTGCACCTGCCAGAGCGGCAGTAATTATTGCAGAAAATGGTCCAACTGTAGGTGTTAACATTGATACAAAAAACAAAGACAGGGATGATATTGATGAAACACCTGCTGCAAGACCATCAAGTCCATCAATCAGATTAAATGCATTAGTTATACCTATTATCCAGAATATGGTAAGGGGATAAGATATATATGGATTAAGCTCTGTAACACCGCTGGCTGAAAATGGATTGGTAATACGTTCAATACGTATATCAGATATAAATATTGCAGCCAGAGCGGCAACAAATTGCAATAATAAACGCATTTTCGCACTTATAGGTTTTATATCATCTATAATCCCGGTTAATGTTATAATTGAGGCGCCTGCCAGCAGTCCTGCAATTAGTCTGAAGGATTCCAGCCATTGAGTGCCTGTAATTTTTGAGCTAAGTACTGTAAATAATACAGAAAGGAGAAAACCACAAAAAATAGCCAATCCTCCCAATAAAGCAATAGGTTTTTTATGCATTCTCCTATTATCCTTTGGTATATCTATAGCTTTCAATTTAAATGCAACTTTTTTTGCTATAGGTGTTGCAGAAAATGAAACAATAAACGCTACAGCAAAAGATATTATATATTCATAAACTATTTTCATGTAAGTCACACCTTCTTTTGTAAAATAGGAAAAGTTCAATTTAACCTTAGTATAAGGCTTGTTTTAAACCTATTCAGCAATTCATACCCTGGCTAAAGCCGACAAGTAAGATAGGGGTTTTCTTGCGTCATACTAAGCAATAAATTATATAATATATTGCTTAACATATTATACATCATACAACATACATAATATGTTAAGGAAATATTAAAATTATTATATACTATAAAATTATTATATATATAAGTATTACCGTACTAAATATTAAATACTCATTGCAGCTAATTATAAATATACCAAATATCCAAACTATTCTTCCTGATCAAAAGTTAACCCCGGCTCGAACTTCACAACTCTTATTCCTGATTCTCTTAGCATGGTCATTGCAAGCTCATCAGGATAATCACCTTTAAAAACTATCTTTCGTATTCCTGCATTAATTGCCATTTTTGCACATAAAACACAAGGTTGGTTTGTAACGTACAGGATACCGTCCTTTACACTAACCCCCGAGTATGCCGCTTGGATTATTGCGTTTTGCTCTGCATGTATACCCCTGCACAGTTCGTGCCTTTGACCTGATGGGATACCAAGTTCCTGTCTCAGGCAGCCGACTTGTGAACAATGTTTACAACCTATAGGGGCACCATTATAACCTGTAGCCAATATACGCTTGTCTTTTACAATTAATGCTCCGACCTGTCTTCTAATACATGTTGACCTCGTTTTAATAAGATCAACTATTTCCATAAAATATTCGTCCCATGTTGGTCTCAAAAAATTACCCCCGATTTTCTATTTGCGATATTTTCTCTATACGTCTTGCATGTTTTCCACCGATAAAACTGGTCTCAAACCAGGTATCCACAATTTCCAGTGCTGTGCCTGTACCTATAACCCGGCTTCCTAGAGCAAGGATGTTTGCATCATTATGTTCTATGCTCATTCTGGCCATAAAACTGTTTGTACAGAGAGCAGCCCTGATTCCAGGAACTTTATTGGCTGTAATTGAGATTCCTATGCCTGTTCCGCAGATAAGAATACCCTTCTCGCATTCACCGCTTTTTACAGCTTCAGCTACAGCAAGTCCAAAATCCGGATAATCAACAGAACAGCTTTCACAATCGGTTCCAAAGTCTTTAACTTCATATCCTTTTTTTATAAGATGTTCAATTACTTCTATTTTTAATTTATAACCTGCATGATCATTTCCTATCGCAATCAATTACAACAACCTCCAATTCCATATTTTATAGCATTTTATACCTTAAGTCAAAGAAAGTTTTGTTACAAATTTGTTAATAATTTTAGTCTTTCGATTGTTAAATCTACAGCTTTCTTAATATCATGAGCGCAGTATTTATACAATTCTAATGGTTTGCCGTATGGGTCGGGAATGTCAATATTGAAATCGTAGTTAAAGTCAAAATTATAGTTCTTAAACAGCTGATCTTTTTGTCTTTCACTATCAATAGTTTCTGCAGCATATTCCTTTAATGTATATACTTTAGAATTTATTTCAGGGAATAACTGAAGTATTGCATCTTTGTGTGCCTGAGTCATCGTTAATATCAAATATGCGTTTTTAATATATTCATATCTAATTGATTTAGCTTTATGAAAACTGATATCTATTCCCCAACCTTCTCTCATGGCCTGAATTGCATTATTGCTTGCATTATCTCCATCCATAGCCATTATTCCTGCAGAGAAGGAAATGAATGATTCTGCCAGGGCGGAGTCTTTTCCAACAGCATCATTAAAAAAGCCTTCAGCCATACTGCTCCTGCAAGTGTTTCCAGTACAAATGAACAGGATTTTTTTCAAGAAAACCTCACCTTCTTTCAATACTAAACTTTAATTATATTATACCCTGCTGCTTTTTTCATTCTATTCATTATAGCCAATCCAAGACCATTTTTATCTATAGCTTCCGCAAATATTACATCCACATCTTGGCGATCCATTTCTCTGAAACTGAGGAATAAGTTGGATGCTATAGTATCAGGAGAACTCCTATCTCCCAGTGACATAACTACAGAGCTTTTATAAAGTGGTTTTGTATGATCTGTTGAGAGAACACCAATCTTTTTCCCTTCATTGATCATCTTTTTACTTAATTCGTTTATTCTGCATACTACTTTATCCATAGAACCCTCTACTATTATTAATTGGGCTTTTGGTGAGTAGTGCTTATATTTTAAACCAGGAGATTTTGGAATAAACTCTTTCAAATTATTATTCCCGGCCATGCTGTCTTTTGATGAAATAGCCGGGTCAAGTTCTACGTCGGGCAATTCAATTCTCAGTTGTTCCAGGGTAAGTCCCCCCGGCCTGAGTATCAATGGTGGATTAGATGTAATATCGAGAACTGTTGATTCTAAACCTATGTTTGCACTTCCGCCATCAATTATTAAATCTATTTTCCCATCTAAATCTTCAATTACATGACTTGCCAGTGTTGGGCTTGGACGACCTGAAGAGTTTGCACTAGGTGCAGCTATGGGAAGACTGGATTCTTCTATTAAAGCCAGGGCAATAGGGTGAGCGGGCATCCTTACAGCAACAGTATCCAATCCTGCGGTAATTTCAGAAGGGATGACAGGAGACTTTTTAAATATAAGGGTAAGGGGCCCAGGCCAAAATTTACCTGCCAGCTTTTGCCAAACTGAGGGAGGTTCAACAGCCAGTTCCTCTAAAGCAGCTATATCAGCTATATGAACAATAAGTGGGTTATCTGATGGTCTGCCTTTAGCTTCAAAAATTTTTTTTATAGCTCCCTTTTGTAATGCATTTGCTCCCAGTCCATATACTGTCTCAGTAGGAAAAGCTACCAAGCCGCCGTTTTTTATAATATCGGCGGCATATTTAAGCTTGTCCATACATATGTTATGTGCATCTATTTTCAATATTTCTGTTTTCAATTTACCTTATGCTCCTTTTGTTTACGTAGAATCTTATACTGCAAAAGTATAAACAAACAATATGCTATCAAAAATTATCCTGAAAGGCATAACTTTCCAAATTGGCATAGTAATACTAATTATAAATTGATACTATTATACCACAAATTATACCCAATAGGTTACCTATAGATGATAAGCGTCCCAAATATATTTTTTTGGATTCGGGTATAAGGTTTACAAAGACAATATAGAGCATTGCTCCTGATGCGAAACCGAGGCATGCTCCTATATAAAAATCAGACAGGCCGCCTAAAACAGCGCCCATTAGAGCACCAATTCCCATTGGCACTCCTGATAATATGGTATATATTAAAGTTTTTGTTTTAGAAAAGCCGCCTGTTTTCATAGGCAGTGCCATTGCAATTCCTTCAGGTATATCGTGTATGATTATAACTGCAGTGATAGTTGTTCCAAGGTTTAGTGAAGCTTCAAACCCCGAACCTACGGCAAATCCTTCAGGCAGGTTATGTAAGGCTATTCCTATTGACATTAAAATTCCTGCCCGCAATAAGCTGCTTTTTGTTTTATGATTTTTTACATAACTTTTTTTACGGTTTTTAATAAAATCAGAATTGTTTATATATGCCTCAATAGCCAGAATTACGATTATACCTGTAAATATACCGGCAAAAGTGGCGAAGGTACCACTAAGTTTCAGGGCTTCAGGTATAAGTTCAAAACAAACTACAGAAGTCATGAGTCCTGCAGAAAATTCTAAAACAAATCCCAGCAGACGGTCGCTTATTTTGTTAAGCGAAATCCCAATTAAACCGCCTATGCTGGTGCCGGCGATTCCTGAAACAAGTCCTACAAGGGTTATTTTTAGCAGATGATTCATATTTACCTCACGCATACTTATATATAGAACACTCATATACAAAACACTCATATATGGATTACTAATATATGAATATTCATATATTAGACAAAGATGTCTATATTATTTGTATGCGCTAATATATCAAAACAACCCTATTCTATCGTAAAAGCACATAAATTTAATAGTTCTCATCTTCAAAGCTCCCATTTCCCAGTTTTGAAGATTGGTCACTTGTTATTAATGCTTCAATAACTTCGTCCAGATCTCCATCCAGTATTTCATCAATTTTATATAAGGTAAGACCGATTCTATGGTCAGTAACTCTGCCTTGAGGATAATTATATGTACGTATTCTTTCGCTGCGATCACCGGTGCCAACCTGGCTTTTCCTGGATTGAGCAACTTCAGAATCCTGTTCTTCCTGGGCCATTTCATAAAGTTTTGACCGTAATACTTTCATAGCCTTATCTTTGTTTTTATGCTGAGATCTTTCATCCTGACAGGTAACAACTATACCTGTAGGTATATGAGTTATTCTTATAGCTGAATCCGTCTTATTTACGTGCTGACCGCCTGCACCTCCTGCACGGTAGGTATCAATTTCCAAGTCTGCAGGATTGATGTCAATTTCTACATCATCTACTTCAGGAAGTACAGCAACTGTAGTAGTTGATGTGTGTATTCTGCCTCCCGACTCAGTGCTTGGTACTCTTTGTACTCGGTGAACACCGCTTTCATACTTTAATCTACTGTAGGCACCTTTTCCTTCAATAGAGAAAACCACTTCCTTAAAACCACCAAGCTCTGTTGGGTTTGAATCCAAGATTTCACATTTCCATTGGCTGCGTTCTGCATATCTGGAATACATCCTGAACAGAACACCGGCAAACAAGGCAGCTTCCTCGCCACCGGCACCTCCTCTTATTTCAACAATAACGTTACGCTCATCATTGGGATCTTTTGGAAGCAGAAGTATCCTAAGTTCCTCTTTAATTTGCTCCAATTTTTCCTTGGACTCGTTGAATTCAGCATGGACCATTTCACGAAAATCCTTATCAAGGTTTTGCCCCAGCAGTTCCTTTGCCTCTTCGAAGTCTTCGCTGACTTTTTTATATTCCCGGTACTTAAAAACAATATCTTCAAGGTCCGAATGCTCTTTCATAAGTTTCCGGTACTCATCCTGATTGCTTATTATTAATGGATCACTAATTTTCATATTTATTTCTTCATATCTATTCTCTGCGCTTTGCAAATTCTCGAACATATTTTACACCTCAAAATTGTCTTCATTAAATAGTCTCATTGAATCACCAGATTTCATGACGCCCCTCAAGAGCACGGGCAAGTGTTACTTCGTCTGCGTATTCAAGGTCTCCTCCTACAGGAATTCCATGAGCTATGCGTGTAGTTCTTACGCCTAAAGGTTTTAAGAGCTTTGCAATATACATTGCAGTAGCCTCGCCTTCAATGTTTGGGTTGGTAGCAAGGATAATTTCTTTTATCTCACCTGTTTGTATCCGCAAAAGAAGCTCTTTGATTTTTATGTCTTCAGGACCTATGCCTTCCATAGGGGAGATAGCACCATGTAAAACATGATACAGTCCCTTAAATTCCCGGGTTTTTTCCATGGCAATAACATCTCTTGGATTTTCTACTACGCAAATGATAGATTTATCTCTGTGCCCCGAGCTGCATATGCTGCAGGGATCAATATCTGTTAAATTACCGCATTTGGAGCAATATTTTACTTTTTGCTTTGCTTCTTTTATTGCATCAGCCAGGTTAAAGGCTTTTTCAGCAGATAAATTAAGCACATGAAACGCCAGTCTCTGTGCAGTTTTTTGACCTATGCCCGGTAATTTTGCAAATTCTTCTATTAGCTTTGCTATAGGTGCTGCATAATAACTCATTTATATATCATCCTTGTAATTATTCAGAATCATTCCTGCTATTCTATATAATTTACGATTTGAAGTAATCAATGAAGAATTAGCAAATCGTAAGTTACATCAAGGTAACAGAAGCAGGTTTTAAACATTTTAAAACCTGTTCTATATAGCTGTTCTAGAACAATCCCGGGAAACCACCCAATCCTCCTGTTAGTTTATTCATTTCGCTGCTCACCATTTCTTCAGCTTTTCTCAAAGCTTCATTAACAGCGGCCATTATAAGATCCTGAAGCATCTCCAAATCGTCAGGATCAATTACTTCAGGCTTGATATTTATCTCAAGAATTTCCTTTTTACCGGAAGCTACAACTGTTATTGCTCCACCACCGGCACTTGCCTCAACAGTTTTTTCCTCAAGTTCTTCCTGAAGTTTGGCCATATCCTTTTGCATCTTTTGTGCCTGCTTCATAAGATTATTCATATTTGCCCCTCCAAATCCGGGGAATCCTCCTTTTGCCATTAACCATTCCTCCTGTTTCCTGTTTATTTCACATATCATGACGCAATATACACATGCATATCATAAATATAACTATTTAATGTTAATGCAGTGGGTAATTAACTGCTACAATTATACAGCAAAACATACTGTATAATCAACTATAAGACATTGATTTGCATACAAATATTAATATTAATCCTGCTTTGTTATGTTGCCAATGGAGAGCGACATCTTCCCGATGCTATCAAAAATTATCCCGGAAGACATCGCTTTTCAAATTAGCATAGTAGTATTAATTCTATTTATCATATATATTAATAGGTACATTAAGATTGTTTGCAAAACGTACAATTTTATCTGTACAATCATCTACAATAGAATCTTCCTGTTCAATATTGGGGGAGTTTTCCATATCACTCTCTGCCACACATTTTACTCTTAACTCTTTTCCCAATATAGAGTTGAGTATTTTTTCTATCAATTGCAGATTATCTGTCTGGGAAACGATTTTTTTATTTACATCGCTTTGATCTGAAAAAACTATCCCAATGCAGTTCTTATTTAATGCAGTAATCCTGGTATTATTTAAAAATGAACATAATGGTTTTTTCCCACAGTTTGTCAATTCTGCAAGAACCTTTACCCATGCGTCTTCCAGGCTTTTACACGAATCTGCTACATTACGGGGAGTCACTCTTTTAACGTCTTTATTTTCTTCAACTTCTTCTGAAGTATTAGGTCTGTCAAGTCTAACAGGCTTTGAGGACATTTCGGAGGTACTTATTTTTTCTTCCAGAGCTGTAAGTCTTTTAAGTATATCTGAATAATCAACTCTTCTGCCAAAAACATCGTTATCGGCGATATTGCCAATATTGCCGCTTATATTACCTATACTACCTGCATTACCTATGTTACCTACATTACCTGAATCACCCGAATTACCAGTGTTATCTGCATTAATGCTTCCGAACATTCCACTTAAAATTTTAATCAGAGTGACTTCAAACATAACCCTGGGGTGGTTTGACCACTTAATTGAAGATTCAAGAGTTGATAATTCCTTGATAGTATTAATAATCTCATTTTTTTCCAGCAACACAGCCTGTGTCTTCATGGTTTCTATAACTTCCCCGGAAGTCTCTATAACACTTGATACATCCTCAATAATCTTGCATATTAGAAGATTCCGGTAATACACTATTAGTTCGGATACAAACTGAGAGATATCTTTTCCCTCCATAATAAGTGTATTAACCATATTAAGGGTGTCGTTAACGTATCTTTTGATTAATGAATCAACAAAAGCTGAAATAAAACTTTCGTTAACCATTCCGGTTATAGAAAGCACATCCTTATAGGTTATTTCCTTATTTCCTAAAGAAATGCATTGGTCCAGAATGCTGAGTGCATCACGCAAAGCCCCGTCCGATAGCCTGGCAATAAGCTTCAAGGCTTCTTTTTCCACTTGAATGTCATTTGCCTTAGCAATCTTATCAAGGCGTGCTGCAATGCTTTCAGAAGTAATTCTTCTAAAATCATATCTCTGACATCTGGATAAAATTGTCGCAGGGAGCTTATGAGGCTCTGTAGTTGCAAGAATAAATACTACATGAGCCGGTGGTTCTTCCAGTGTTTTTAATAAAGCATTAAATGCTCCAGTAGAAAGCATATGTACTTCATCAATAATGTATACCTTATATTTTGCTTGAGAGGGGGTATAAATGACCTCATCCCTTATTTCTCTTACATTATCTACACTATTATTAGAAGCAGCATCAATTTCCATTACATCAAGAATACTGCCTGATAATATGCCGCTGCATATTTCACACTTATTACAAGGGTCTCCATCATGGGGGTTTAAGCAATTAATGGCTCTTGATAGTATATGAGCCATGGTAGTTTTACCAGTGCCCCTTGTACCGCAGAAAAGGTAAGCATGAGCAATACGTCCTGTACGCACACTGTATTTAAGCGATTTTACAATATGTTCCTGTTCCACTACATCATCGAAGACCAAAGGCCTCCATTTACGGTAAAGCGCTATATATGACATAATTATCTCCCACCTTATACAGCACGTCATAATTATAACAACATTCAATGTTGTTATAATTATGACACAAAAACTCATTCAGCGTCAACATATTGAGATTCAAAGCACTTAATCAAAATGCTCCGATTTTCATAAAAAAAAGTCAGCTTTGCTATTTTTAGGTCAAAGTATTCCCAACCAGTAAATGCGTTAAGGTAGACTTTCTTGAAACTCATTTAACGGGAAGTGCACATTAAGGTAATTTATACTTCCCTATTCGTTATAAAAAAAGACCCATATGGTCTTTTAAAATTAATTGGCCATGCACCTGTCTTTGACTTATCCCTACAAGCGTTACCAATACAGTTGGCTCAACACAGGCGACCTTACGGCACACAAAAGGGCTTGCTTACCGCTGCTTCCTTCCGAACCTGACGGGGTTCACAAGTTTTTATTGCGTAAGACCCGCATCTCATCACCACTTATAAAGGTCAGCCCTCACAGGAAAAAAGCCTGGGACTGGAATTCAATCCTGCTATAGCGGGTTGCAGGTTCAGGGCACCGCTACCTCCCCATCTAGCATGGCCAAATATTAACTTGTCAAAATAAATATAACAAACAACAAACTTATTATACTTGATAATAATTAATATTTCAACATGTTTTGAGAAAATGGATATAATTTCCACAAAAAATTCCTAAAAAAAAGCAAAAAAAGAAGCACTTTCTTATAATTTATAAATAATTCCTAATTACATAGTGCTTCACCAAATAAACTCAACCAAATCAACTCAAATAATCTATATTAAAGGAGGAACAAAAATGAAAAATTTAGTATTATTGGCTGTGGTATTTATATTATACCATAATTTTCTTTGGGGTAAAGTTAAATTTATATGACAAAATTTAATAAATGATGAACAGCTAGCATCTATTTTCCATCAAGCAATTGATTCTCCAATTGAGGTGCTGAAGCTGTATTACTTTCAATCATATTTGTGTAGAAACGAGTGTATTTGTTGAGAATCTTCCTGTCATAATTATTAAGTTTTGTAACAATACTCTTTTTTTTAATAGTCATAATATCACATCCTTTTATCCAGGTGCTGACAGTATATTGGTAGTTCATTAATTTTACAGCGAAAAACAGTGAAACCAATATTATATCAATATTATTATGTCCAAAAAGTCATTAAAAAATCAGATTCATTAAAAATTGGGTGCATTTAAAATTTTTGAAGAAATATATTCCAGAAGCTATCATTACAGTACTTAGAGCCTTCACTAATGCCTCTTCCAATAATTTCTTCAAAAATAAAATATGCACCCCTAAAATTTCAGGTTGGATAGAATTTCGAGGTTTGATCTTATATATTTATAAAACTATACGATACTATATTTTGTATTATAGGAAAAATATTTCCATGTGCTGTGCGAACACTTGACAGTTTCTATAAAGCCACATATTATTAATGTGAGAAAAGCATAGGTTGTTACTATAATTTGCAACAATTCAGCTTACGACTATACAGGCGAGAGACTTATTGGTGCTCTTGCCAAGGATTTGCCATAAAAGGCAGAATTCTTGTGTAAAGTACAGGTGATACTTGTAAATGCGTAAAAAGGGGGTTAAGAAATTGAAGGTACGTAAAGCTGTAATACCTGCAGCCGGACTTTCCACAAGGTTGCTTCCTGCAACAAAGGCACAGCCAAAAGAAATGCTTCCCATAGTGGATAAGCCTGCTATTCAGTACATAGTAGAAGAGGCCATAAATTCGGGAATAGAGGACATTCTAATTGTTACCGGACGCGGGAAACGAGCTATTGAGGACCATTTTGACAAATCTTATGAACTTGAGGAAGAGCTTAAGAAGAAAGGTAAACACGATTTGTTGGCTATAGTTCAGGATATATCAAACCTTGTGAATATACATTATATAAGACAAAAAGAACCTAAAGGGCTTGGCCATGCTATTTACTGTACCAAATCCTTTATTGAAGATGAACCTTTTGCGGTGCTTTTGGGGGACGATATAATTGATTCCGAAGTACCATGTTTAAAGCAAATGATAGAAGTCTATGATAAGTATCAAACAACGATTATTGGTGTGCAGCCTGTCCCTGATAATGATGTTTCAAAATATGGGATTGTTGATTGCAGCAGGGAAGAAGAGCGGGTATATAAGGTTAATGATCTGGTAGAAAAACCTGAAAAGGAGAAGGCTCCATCAAATATTGCCATCCTGGGCAGATATATAATTACTCCTAAAATATTTGAGTTCCTTGAAAAAGCAGAACCCGGAAAAGGTGGGGAGATTCAGCTTACGGATGCTTTAAGGAAACTTGCCTCTGTAGAACCAATGTATGCTTACAATTTTGTTGGAGATAGATATGATGTGGGCAACAAAATGGGATACTTGGAAGCAATGGTTGAGCTTGCCTTGAAGAGAGATGATTTGAAGGATGAATTTTACGCTTATTTAAAAGATGTAATACGCAAGTACAATAAATAAGGGAATGATTACCCAAGTCACCGGTGACTTGAAAATTGTTTATTACTAAATACTACTTTGTTATGTTGCCAATGGAAAGCGCATTTCTGGAGGGTAATTTTTGCTGACCCGTAAGGAATACACCTGAGGGAAGGGTCGCAAGACCTTCTATAGAGACATTTCCCCATGCGGCATCTTCCTGATGCTATCAAAAATTATCCTGGAAGATATCGCTTCCCCAATTGGCATAATAGCATTAATACACTTAGTCTATTACTTAATACACTTCTTCCATCTCATAATCCGATGTTCCCAATCCTCTTTTCTCAAGTTCCCTAAGCTGGATAAAGGGATCTTTTCTGTGAAGCCTTTCAAACAGATGACCTTTTGTATGGGAGAGGATTATTATGGCTTCAGCATCATGAATATTGCCGGCAATATCTACATTTTTAAAAGTTTTAAAGTCAACCTGTTTTTCATAATAGTATTTATTCGTAACACCGCATGCATCAACTATGGGTACTCCAAGGAAATCTTCGGTATAACCCCTTGATCTTGCACCTTCAGTTACCTGGTCGGTAATATAAACTTTTGCCCCATATTCTTTTAGCTTGTCGATCAGTATTTTAACGTAAAGAGGGTGAATTGTAGAATATCCGATATTACGACCAAGGTGCATCTTAACCGCAGTCAACTTACCTTTAACAAAGTCTTTAATATCTGACTTATCAAGCATCCTGCTAAATTTAGCAGGTAGTGTTACATTTGCATCATATTTATCATAATTTACTGATGAGAACAAAATTTTAGAACTCATACTGTTTTCCTCCTATGACGTAATAAAGTGTTGACTTATTGACAATTATATCATTAACAGTATACTATGAAAAGAGGTTTAGAGGTAATTCAGGACAGGAAATTTTGTAAAAGATTAAGTACCGGGTAGAGCACTGAAACCTTACGAAATTAACCATTTTGAATTGAATGAGTATTTGTACTAAAATTAATCTTAATATATAAGTTTAGCTTCGGAGGGATATTTTGTTATGAAAGTTACTGAATCGGTTTTGGATTTAATAGGGAATACGCCTATTATTGGACTTAGAAAGATGACAGGTTTGAATATTTTTGCGAAAGCAGAGTTTTTAAACCCTGGCGGCAGTATAAAGGACAGGGTTGCAAAATACATGATAGAAGAAGCGGAGAAGAAAGGCAAATTAAAACCTGGTATGACAATAATGGAGCCTACATCCGGCAACACCGGAATAGGTATTGCTCTTGAAGGTGTACAAAAGGGGTATAAAGTTGTAATTGCTATGCCTGAGAACATGAGTGAGGAGAGAAAGAAAATAATTGCGGCTCTTGGTGCTGAATGTCTGCTTACTCCCGCTGAAGAAAGTATTATGGGTTCTGTTAATGAAGTGAAAAGAAGAGCTGAATCAGATCCGTCCATATTCGTGCCACAGCAATTTGAAAATCCTGATAACCCCAAAATTCATTATCTTACTACTGCGCAGGAAATATGGAGCCAACTGGATGGGAAAATTGACATATTTGTTTCAGGTTTGGGTAGTGGCGGGACTTTATGCGGTGTGGGAAAGTTTCTTAAGGAGAAGAATCCTGATATTGTTATAGCTGCTGTTGAACCTAAGAATGTATCAGCTTTGCTGGGACATGAACCGGGGCTTCATAAAATCCAGGGTATAGGAGACGGTTTTATCCCGCCGGTTCTTGATACATCTCTTGTAGATGAAGTGGTTGAAGTTTCTGATGATGATGCTATAACCACATCAAGAAAGCTTGCAAAGGTTGAAGGACTTCTTGTGGGAACATCTTCCGGAGCCAATGTATGGGCATCAGTGAAAATGGTAGAGAAGTATGGTAAGGATAAAATTGCAGTAACGGTTTTGGCAGACAGGGCGGAAAGGTATTTCAGCACGGCACTGATATGATACGTTACTAGTTTGAGGGTGCATTTAAAATTTTTGAAGAAATATATTCCAGAAGCTATCGTTACGGTACTAAGAGCCTTTAAATTCTGCTACGGGCAAAACCAAACTCACAAAATAATCTGAATAAAAGTTTCATAATTATTTTGTTCAAACACTGATTTTGCTCTTCCTTCGCTCCGATTAAAAGGCTTTATAGTACCTTCACTAATGCTTCTTCCAATAATTTCTTCAAAAATAAAATATGCACCCTTAGTATGATACAGCCTTGACAAACTTTTTGGGGACACTTCTCAATATAAAAGAAATACCCGTTACTAGAGAGAAGTGTCCCCTGATCTTATATACTTGTACTTGTGATCAATACTTGCTACATCAATACTTATACTTGGGAATTTTGAAATCAGTGTTTGTCATCCAACTTTATAGCACTTTATGGTACGACGGGCTTAAATTGGAAGGTTACCTCTTTACCCTGCACTGTTACATGTACATATTTCACCTGGTTTGCATTGGAGGGGTTAAGGTCTTCTATTTCATAACCAGCAGTTGATATATACTTAATACCTCGTTCCATAAAACTTCCGTTTATAGTGCTTTTATAAAATACCCATATATTTCTTCCGGTTTTTTGTCTATACTCTGTAAGTATATCCTGGAAAAGCTCAGTCTCAAGTTTATCACTGAAATTTTGAGGATGATCCGTCATGAAGATAAATACATTATCACCTGTAAATGAGTCAAGTTGGGTTAAGAACCATTTCCACTGAGCGGGGTGACTGACTCTCAATCCTTTTTTACGAGTATCCAGCTGAATTAAACGGCTGTTTTTAATATCGTATGCTTTAAGTGCACTATCTACACAAATTACAGATTTGCTAATTGCTTTAGGGAAATTATAGCTGCTGCTGCCGATAAAAGCAGCAGTTTCTGCATTTTCGTTAATTTTTGTTGCAAGCCTTCTCAGAAGCAGGTTTTGAAGCATATTAACCGGTGCTTTTGATGACTGCCCAAAAGCTATAAATTTGAAAGAATTATTTCCTTCCTGGAAAGATACTGCTTTATTAGCTTCATCGGCAGGTATTGTATCTTGAGGTATACTAATATCTCCGGATTTTTGGTCCGGGATCGAAATAAAAGTAAGATCATCAAGATAAATATGTCCTGCATCAGGGACATCCCTTGTTTGAACCAGGTATATTCTTGCTAGAGTTAAAGGTTTTTCACTAATTCCGGCTACTGAAGTTTCTACATACTTCCATCCGGTCCAGTCCATATTTTGAGTTATATCAATGTAGTGCCTGCCGCCCTTTGAGTCATATATTAAGGCTCTGAGCCAGTTTGGATTTGGATTGCTGTTATAAACCCAAATACCTATTTTTTGAACGTTGTTACCAAGCTTATAGCCCCCATTTGAAAAAAGCAGATATGAAGCCCTGGAACCTGTAGAATCGTTAAAATCATAGGTCAGCTTCCCAGAATAGTTTCCTGAACGCTTCTGTTCCGATGACAGTTCATATTTCCCGGGAATATTTTCTGGGTATGACAAATATGTTCCATTAATCTTTTCAAAGTTGTCAGCAACCACAACTACATCAGCTGCAACTGAAACAGCACAGTATGCTTTTGTATCACCTGAGGAGGCTTCAATATATCCTTTGCCTTCTTTAGCTGCAGTAAAGGTATCCCCTTTAAATGAGCCAATATCGCCTGAAACCGACCATGTAATATCTTCAGGGTTTATTTTTGCATAATAACCGTTTTTGTTTTTACCCTTTACTGTAAAGCGTTTAGTACCGGTTGTCTGCAAAAATATTTGTTTTTCACTAAGAATGAGTTCTACCGGCGAACTTAGCGAATTAATTTCATGCTCGGCAGATATATTACCTATAGTAGCTTTGATTTTCCCCGAACCTACAGATTTGGGATAAAATGTATTATCCTGAAATACTCCATCAATACCCGAAACACTCCATTTTACCTGTTCCAGGTTAACTTCAACAGGATTGTAATAGTTATCGTATCCTCTTATGGTATAAGACCTTGATGTGTTGACAAACACATTTCTATCTTCTGTATCAATAACCAATCCTGCAAGCGGGGATGCCGGAGCTGTGGAAATAACACCTATGGCGTTGGCTATGCTCCTGGGCATACCATCTGAAGGACTGTTAACCACATTAATAATGTTTGTGCCCGGTTTCCTGGCTGTCATTGTTGTAGATCCGCCACCATCAAGGTTTATTGCATTATAGGCACCAAGTTCAGCCATAAGCTTGGCTAGTTCGGTAAGAGTCATTCCCAGGCTTTTTTCCTGCCTGCCATCCACTGTTACTATTATTACCTGCTTTCCATCTTTTGAACTGCCAATAGCTGTTCTTGGATTTCTTCCAGGACTGTCGTGGGAGAATTTTGCAGGTATAGCACCATCTTTTAATATTACTGCTCCACCAGTGACTGCCATGGATATATTATTCCAATCAGGGGTTGTAGCTATTTCCAGATTAACAATATCGCCTTCTTTAAAATTATCAACTATTACTTTAGTATTATTGTTTGCAGCAATAACAATATACCCATTTTCAGGTATTTCAACTGGTGGAAGGTTTTTACGTATTTCAACTACTGTGTTGTCTTTAACAACCATTTCAACAATTTCGGAGTATGTATTTGATGCACTGCCTGCAGCCAGGCCTGCTGTGTTTCCTGCCGAGTCTTCTGCTGAGCCTGATGAAACAGTTTGCTGCGGATCCGCGGGTTTTCCTATGGATATCTGGGACCATTGCCGGTTAACTACTGTAATATCACCATTGCTATTGAGTTGTACATTGTATCTTGCAACAGGGATTGAAGCTCCATTTTCAGATATTAGCCGTATATCCGTTTTCCAGTAATCACAAAATACCCGGTTCATTTCGCCTATGGCAAAGGTTGCCATAGAATTACCATACCTATTGAAATCACTGGAAGCAGTTATAATTTTACCGGATTCTACTATTGGGCCAATGGGGCTGTTTAAACCGGGAGTTTTTGACCAATTGAAGAAGCTGCCATTTATTGCACCTGCAGCATTCCTTGATTTAGTAAGGGAAGGTACTGACATCAGTTTTTGCATTGACTCACCATTTGTTAAGGCATCAAGTTTTACATTGGGGTTGGTGGTATCAACTCTGATAACATTGATGTTTAGCCATCCTTCGGTAGTAAATCTGCGTATATTCTCATATACTGCTCCTGAAGTAAGGGTATATGAGTTCGATGACTGATGAATAATTTCTTGTGTAGAATTCGAATTATCCTGCTGGGCTATAGCTGTGTTATTTGGGTAAATACATAAAGCTAGGGCTAAAACAAGGGCATATACTGAAACTAGTTTGATTATATTTAAAATATTTTTAAATCTATTTTTAGTTAACATTGACATCTCCATCCTTTATTGACAAAATATATCTTGCTGGTAATTATATATCAACCCAGCCATCTTTACCCGATCTTTTAATAGCACCAAAAATGTTATCTTTCATCATAGGGATGTCTTTTTGAAACTCTGCCAGAAAATTTTTCATTGAGTGACGTTTTGTAGTGTCGCTAATTTGGCATTGACTGGGCGCAACTTGAATATTATTAGCATTTATAAAGCCTTTTATATCTTTCTCTTCCGAATAGATTAGCGGCCTAATTACTAAAATATCTTTACGGTCAAGATAGGTAACTGGTGAGAATGTATGTATCCTGCCTTCATAAAACAAACTTAAC
>DAOSDD010000042.1:0-23232 GCA_035362115.1 Clostridiales bacterium
TAAGATTTACCTGATAAAACTATTATAGCAAGGAAGTGATGCAAATAAAAGGGTTAATTAAATAAAAAGAAAAAAATGTATATCTTATTTAACATTTTTGGCTATAAACAGGGAAATGCTAAATGCCATATTTTGGACTAAATGTAATTCCCAACCCAAGGGTAAAAAATAGTATATAATTTTTTACTCCTCAGAGCTGTACATATTTAAATCAAGTTGATAAATATGTATCCGTTTGCTATACTTATAATATAGATATAAAAAGTTTTATAAAAATAAGGATGATACTATAAATGCTTAAAATATATTTTGATGCTTGTTGTTATAATCGTCCATTTGACGATTTAACCCAGGAGAGGATAAGACTTGAAACCGAAGCTATATTATTGGTTATGAACAAAATATCAAATAATGGGTATAAGCTTTATGGAAGTCCAGCCATAGAATTTGAGCTAAGTAGAATGAATAACGACTATAAGAAGAAAATGGTTATAATGCTATACAGTTCAATGAAAAAGGAATTGTTAAAATACGATGAAAAAATTAATATTCGATCGAAAGCACTTGATGCATTTAATATTAAATATTTTGATGCTTTGCACATTGCTTTTTGCGAATTTTATAATATTGATTATATGCTTACAACAGATAAAGTGTTGATAAATGCAGTTAAACGGTCAGATATAGCAATAAGAGTTGTGAATCCTATAGAATTTGTAATGGAGGTGCTTGAATGATTAACGCGCTTAATTTGAAAGATTTAGGAAATTTGCAGGAGGAAGGGTTAAAAGCTCTTTCTGAGAAGTTAGGTCCCATAGGAATGGTAAACTTCATTCGTTTATTTGACAATGGTAAGGGTGACTATTCAAAAGAACGACGTGAAAACCTGAACTCTATTACAGAAGTTGACTTTAAAGATTTTCTTAAAAATCAGTAGAAGCTCAAGGATATTGTTCTTACAACTTAAAATACTAAAAGAACCATATCTGTCATTGTAAGCTGGTTACTGTATTGCAACTATTAAGGCTTATATTATATTACTTGAGACTATCTCTAGACAGATTTTTTTAATCTCACATCTGTACATGTTAACCTGAATTGGTAGCTCGGTATCATTGAAAATGAAATCCTATCGTGAAAATATTAGCCTATCAGATATAACGAACCAGGCTGATAAGGAACGTATTATTGTCGCTTGCCAGAAAAGTGGTGTTGATCAGATTATCAATAAACTAAACAATGGTCTTGATAGTTTTCTTACACGCAATTTTGAATTGGTGTTACATTTCAGACTGTATCGAAATGGGAAAATGAAAATTTTTATCCCGACATAGAACTATTGCCGTTCATTGCTTCCTATTTTAATATATCAGTTGATGATTTAATAGGATACAATCAGGCATTATCGGAGAAAAAAATCGAAGATTATCTTAATAAGCTTGATAGTGTAACCACTGTTTAGGAAGCAGTTTTATTAATGAAAAATGCCTATATCGAGTTTCCAAGAGATTGGAGAATTATAAACTCCTATATATTCGCAATGATTGATGATAGGGATCACCTAAATAAGAACATTAGCGAAATCAGACGTCTTTGTCGCAAAACTTTGAATGAATGCACCGACCAACTTTTTCGTGATAATGCCATAAGCAATATGATTCGTATTTGCTACGATTCTGAAGTCGAAGAATGGTACAGCAAAGTGTCAATTGATTTAAAGGGGTTTTTAAAAGCAGAGCGATACAGGTATCGTGAGCAATGGGATTTATATAACAAACAAAATGATTTGAACCAGTATGTTAAATTAATCGTATTTCTTTTAAATCTACGACCAGTGAACTGTAGTGCAAGCGAAAGCCTTGATTTATGCAGGGTTAACGGCTTGGAAAAGTGCCAAAAGGCGAATGTGCAAAATCTGAATTTTCTAAAGCATATCAGCATTTTTGAGAAGTGCAGCTGCTACAGCTCGCAAAATCAATGTGATTTTATTATATCGGACAAACCTCAGTATGAATCTGAAGAAATATTTACCAGGGGCTACCGTTACGGTGCTTAGAGCTTCCACTTATGCCCCTTACCAATATTTTCTTCAGACAAATTAAATGCACCCTAAATTATGGATATGTTTGATGGTCTTACTTCTTTATGATATAATCAATACAGGCTTATTAAAGCAGGAGGTAAAATAAATGAAATGGTCAGAGGTTAGAAAACTTTACCCGGACAAGTTCATTAAATTTGAAGTCATTAATTATGACACCATGGACAACAAGAGATATGTTAAAGACATTGCTGTTATTGATGTAATTGATGACAGTAAGATTGCAATGAAGGAATTCTCTCAGTGCAAAGAAGGACAATTTGTTTATAGTACTAAGAATGAACAAATTGTTATTGAGGTTGTAAAATACATTGGTATTCGAAGGAGCCCTCAGGATGTACCAGCTAAAGTATAAACATGGTTTGCTGTATGCAGATATTACTCTTAAACATGCAAATAAAGAAATTTATATCACTGATGTGATTATAGATACTGGCGCCAGTCATACCGTTATTCTACCAGATTTCTTAACTGATAATGACCTGGGATTCGATAATAGTGATGAACTGGTTGTAATGTCTGGAATAGGTGGTGCAGAAGCGTCAGCTATAAGAAAGAGAATAGATTCCATATCAATAGGCAATATCAGCATGAAAGACATTATTATTGACTTCGGAGTTGTTGACCCCAAGGATAGAATTAATGGTTTAATTGGTTTGGACTTTTTAAAAACAGCAAAAATTACTATTGATTTGGACGAAGTTGCAATCTACAAGAAATAATGTGTGAAGGACGTAATGCATTGGTAGTTTGCTGGTTTGAGGTTCACAAGGATTATATGGAAATCCTCAATATCGCCGTCACCGAAAGCGTTCATCATCATGTCATCGGTGGTAAAATGGTAGCCACATTGTGGAAGAATTACGGAGTGGCGATTGAAGCTAAAACCGATGACGATGCAGTGGATTTTTGAAGAAGTATTAAAAAAACATTAGAGTGATATATCCTGCATAGAAACATTGTGAGGCTAATGCCCCACTTAGCGATTAACTCTCTCTGAGCAAAATCCCGAAAGGCTAATTAATAGGCTTTCCGGGATTTTTACGTTCTAATATCATAAATTATATACCTTCATTATCTAATAACTTGCTTCTATATTTTTTTATATCTCAGATTAACATTTATAAGTGAAATATTAAATTTATATTACATTTTTCAAAAAGGAGCTTACCTTTTGCCCAAAAATCTGCTGATTAGTAGAGGGATATGATACTTGCACACAGTCGAGGTTAAATCCCAGAGTGTGCCCAAGTCGTTGACGGAGAGGTGTAATTCCTATGAAGACGTGAAACTACCGTTTGCCGAATAAATACAATAGAAGCTAAAACAGTTAATTTATACTCTGTATTAAAAACAACTACAGAGTTATGGGCAGACAAGCAACAACTTATTTCAGAATGAATAATGTGTAATAACAGACTGCGAAATAACAAGCTATGCTAGAAGGTGAGCAGAATGGAAAATAAAGTTGCAAGACTTGTAAGAATTGAGAACCAGGTTGATATCAACAAAGATTCTCAAATTGAATTTTTGTTTCAGTACCAAAAAATTGTTCTGCTCGCCTTAGCAGAGCAGTGGATTATTAACGATTTACAGTGTCAGCAGTGTATTGATAAGCTTACCGCACAATTTAGAAAGTAATTTCTGCCGACACATGGGGACAGTTCCTCTGTATTCCCTGCGGTCACTGGCTTTGCCAGCGATACAAACGAACCGCCTCCAAGTCTCAGTTGTGTTTTCGGAATCCGCAAATTCGTAATACATTATCGGCAGTGGTAAAATAACGAGGAAAGGAGATGATGCGCTTTTGATGAAGGTTGCAGCATATTGCCGTGTTTCCACCGATAAGGAGGATCAAGCAAATTCTTTTGAAAGCCAGCAGCGTTATTTTAAGGAGTACATAGAGCGTCAACCCGATTGGGAGTTGTTTGATATCTATGCCGATGAGGGTACTTCAGGAACCTCAACCAAAAAACGTGCCGCCTTTAATCGCATGATAAACGATGCTAATCTTGGCCGTTTTGATATGATTATTACAAAAGAGGTCAGTCGTTTTTCGAGGAATATTCTTGATACAATATCCTATACAAGAGATTTACGTCGGAAAGGCATTGGCGTTTTATTCTTAAACGACGGTATCAATACATTTGAGCCTGATTCGGAGCTTCGACTGTCCATTATGGGCTGTATCGCTCAGGAGGAAAGCAGGAAAACCAGCAACCGTGTGAAATGGGGACAGACGCGGCAGATGGAGAAGGGTGTGGTATTCGGAAGAAGCATGCTTGGTTATGATGTGAAGAACGGCGTTATGATCATCAATCCTGAAGGTGCTGAAATTGTCAAGCTGATTTTTCATAAGTATGTAAATGAGCTGAAAGGAACCTCAGTAATTGCTAGAGAACTTCGGGAAGTAGGCTACAAAACCTTGACTGGGAATGTGTTCTGGACAAATACTGCAATACTTAAGATCATCCGGAACGAAAAATATTGTGGTGACCTTTGTCAGAAAAAGACTTATACCCCCGATTATCTTACCCACGATAAAAAATACAATCATGGTGCGGAAGAAAAGGTTTACATCCATAACCATCATGAGCCGATTATTGACCGTGAGCTGTGGGACAGAGCACAAAAGGAGATTAAACGTCGAGATGTCGACAGCAGTGTTAAAGAAGGACATGGAAACCGGTACCCGCTGTCTGGGAAGATAAAATGTGCAGAATGCGGTGCTGCCTTTGTTGCACGCTACAAAAAGCGTAAAGATGGCAATAAATATAAATACTGGCGCTGTGGTACGGCAGCCGCCCACGGCAGAAAGAAAAAAGACAAGGCAGGCAATGAAGTCGGCTGTGATATTGGCAGGCAAATTAGGGATGAAATGTGCATGAACATTTTAAAACAGACTGTCTCATCGCTATTTGTTGATAAAAAAGCTATCATTGAAAATATCACAAGTATTGTAGCCGATGTTATTCGTGATAGTGAGAGCAGTGAGCAATTAAGTCTTGAAAAACTTCAAAAACAAATGAATGACTTAACAGAGAAGAAAAAAAGTGTGATGGATGCTTTCTTTTCTCAGGATATTACCAAGGATGAAATGCGGATGATGAATGAAAAATATGATGCCGATATTTCGCTCACTGCGGATAAAATCAGTGCTGTAAAGAAAAAGCAGAGTCTTTCCTATTCATGTCAGGATATAAAGTCGGATGTGAGAAAATCAGTAGAAAACATTGTTGATTGTTCGGTCAAACAGGATAACTTTTATGGCAGCCTCCTTGACAAAATGGTTGTTTACGATGATAATCGGGTCGAGGTATTGCTAAATCTGTTGCCGACAAAGTGGATGTATGTAATTGAGAACCTGAAAGACATTCAAAAGAGCACAGGAGAAAGAAAAAACGCTTCCTGCGATTATAACAGAGGAGAGGTACATTGTGACACTTCTGTACCTATATCGTTAAGAGTAGCTCGTGCTTGCGGTGTAACCATTGAAAACCGTTGACTCAGATATCTAAGCGAAGCTGCAAGCTCACCATCCGGTCCTCCGTATTGGGTAATAATATATTTAGCTAACTTGGGATTTGGTTTTTTTATTTTAACAGGATACTCTAATTTTTTCTCATAAACCCACATAAACTACAACTCCTCTCTTGACATTCTGAAGTTAAAACAATAGTTCCAGGGCCATGGATTATTGATCCATTGCCACGGATATCTGCTTGGAGACCTGTATGAACATAAAGGTCCATATAGTCTTTCATACTCCTGCCTTAACATATGAGCCTGGTTTACAATTGTGTTGAACTTACATAGAGCTTCTTTATCGCAAGGATGAGTATTAAGATATAACTGCAGGTCAACAGCAACAAAATCAAGTTCCATTATTTTTTTTAAAAGTGATTGCTTATTCATTTCCATCACCACATTCCTCCCTGATTGGAACTATTTTTTGTTCTTTCTTTACCATATAGGGGCTATATAATTCAGGGAAAACCGTCCCTTTGTGAAGTGCAATTTCAGGTGGATAAAGAGAGCAAAGTTTTTGAAAAGGGACATAAGCTCTTGCCAGCTTAACATTCCTAATAACCAATTCCTGTGGAATACATTGATACTGCTGGTACATACCACCATGGTATGGACTGCTTTCATCTACAGAAGGAATCCCCGGAATATTACCTGTAGTCCATTCCTGCATTTTCATTCTCGAACCAACCTCCTTACAAAGTATTTAATCTAGACAAATAATCATTTATATAAACATAATATTCATCTTATGTAAATTTGTTAACATTAATTAATTATTCTATATAATTTACGATTTGAAAAAACTAATTAAGAATTTGCAAATCGTAAGTGGCATCAAGGTAGCAGAAGTAGGTTTTAAATGTTTTAAAACCTGTTCTATATAGTAATTTTGAATTGTAATTATAGGCATCATAAATTATTGCATAAACATGACTGTTTGATGTATATTATTAGAAAATGAGTAGGATGAAGAGATATATCTTTGATTGAGATGAAGGCGCATGTCTTCAAAATCCATTGCAAGGAATGTCCCTTATTAATAATTATTTATAAAAAATTGTGCCGGTGTACAGCGGCAGAATGGTGGTTAATGTGAAAAATATATTTGAAGTGGCTGTTTGTCAGATGCTGGTTACTGAGAGCAAAGAGAGAAATATTGACAATGCTGTTGAAATGCTGGAAATTGCAGCAGAGAACGGTGCACAGTTGGCACTTTTACCGGAGATGTTTATTTGCCCTTATAACAGCAGCTTATTTTCTCTTTACGCGGAAAACATGGAAAGCAGTAAAACTCTTTCTGCAATATCAAATATAGCAAAAAAACACAATATGTATATAGCTGCAGGTTCAATACCGGAAAAATATGAAGACCATCTATTTAACACCTGCTTTGTTTTTGATGCTAAAGGTAACATTATCGGGAGACATAGGAAAACTCATTTGTTTGATATTGACATACCTGGCAAGATAACATTTAAAGAATCGGATTCATTATCTGCAGGTGATAATATAACAGTTGTTGATACGGAATATTGTAAAATTGCTGTTGCCATATGCTATGATATAAGATTCCCTGAGTTTATAAGAATGGCTGCTTTGAAAGGTGCCAAACTGTTAGTCGTACCTGCTGCTTTCAACATGACTACAGGACCTGCACACTGGGAATTGCTTATGCGCACAAGGGCCCTTGATAACCAATTATATATTGCTGCAGCATCACCCGCAAGAGATGAAACTGCATCATATATTGCTTATGGAAACTCTATGATTGTTGATCCGTGGGGGATGGTTCTATCACGGGCAGGTACAGGTAAAGAAATCATCTATATGGATATAGACCTTGATGAAGTTGAGAAAATTAGAATGGAACTTCCTTTGCTAAAACATAGACGCACAGATATTTATAGTTTTAATTTATAGATAAATATTTTAAACAATTTCTTTAAAACTACTCCTTGACTTAGTCTGGAATGATTGTTAAAATATATATGTTTATTAACTATTAGCTCTGTTGACGGAAAACTCCGACCGTTTACATGGCTTATGGGGATTAATTAAAGGAGGTTAGTTATGCAAAAGGAAGCAAAACAAAATATTATCAGCATGTACAAGCTTCACGAAAACGATACAGGTTCTCCTGAAGTGCAGATTGCATTACTCACAGAGAGAATCAATCACTTGAATGAACACCTTAAAATTCATAAAAAGGATCATCATTCAAGACGCGGTCTTTTAAAAATGGTAGGACAAAGAAGAGGTCTTTTGAATTACCTGGAAAAGATCGATGTTGAGCGTTATCGTGCAATTATTGAAAAATTAAATCTCAGGAAATAATTTCCTAAGGAATTATATCTTAAGAGATAAAGCCTTAGACTAAATAATGAGCGGGGTTCCGCTCATTATTTTTATAAAGGATAAAAAGTATAAATTGCACCTTAATGTATATGTAAACTTTCCGCTAAATCAATTTAAGGAAGACTGCTTTAACTTTTTGAACTTGTGAAAATATTCAAGCTTAAAAATAAGTTAAGTTTGGATTTTCAATAATACAATTTATAAAATGGAGAATAATAATATTGCAGATTAAGTACAAATAATTAAGTGGCAGAAACAGGGAACAGAGACCAGAGATCAGAGATCAGATATCAGAGAACAGTGGTCAGGAATCAGTTTTTTTAGTGAAAGCTCTACTGACAACTAATAGATAATAGACAATAGCTAGTAACTGATAGCTGATATCTAATAACTGAAAGCCGATAGCCGATAGCTGATAGATGATAATTTGTATATGATATATAGTATTTTATATTTGGCTGTTTGGCTTGTTGCATCTGATTTCTGGTGTCCGTTTTCTGTTATCTGCCATAATATTCTAAAACATCCTGATCTGCAGTAATTTGCAAAAGGAGGCAATGTTAAATAATGCACAAAATATTTAAAATGGAACTTGCAGGAAGAGAGCTTGTAATTGAAACAGGCAAATATGCTCAACTTGCAAATGGAGCTGTTCTGGTAAGGTATGGGGATACTGTTGTAATTTCTACCGCAACAGCATCAACAGAACCCAGGGAAGGCATTGATTTCTTCCCATTAAGTGTTGACTATGATGAAAGACTTTATGCGGTAGGAAAAATCCCCGGGGGTTTTATAAAAAGAGAAGGAAAGCCGTCGGAAAAGGCAATATTAACATCAAGAGTAATAGATCGTCCAATTAGGCCCTTGTTTCCAAAAGATTTAAGAAATGATGTATCTGTAATTAATACCGTACTATCAGTGGATCAGGATAATTCTCCTGAGATAGCATCTATGATAGGTACATCGGCTGCTCTTTCAATTTCCGACATACCGTTTAAAGGTCCTATAGGCGGAGTGGTTTTAGGATTGGTTGATGATAAGGTTGTGATTAACCCCAATGCAAAGGAAAGAGAAAAAAGCCAAATGTATGTAACCCTTGCCGGCACTAAAGATAAAATAACTATGATTGAAGCGGGGGCTAATGAAATTGCTGATGATGTAATGTTAAACGCTATAAAAACAGGACATGAGGAAATAAAAAAGATTGTTGAATTTATAGATGAAATAGTTGCGCAAGAAGGGAAACCCAAATTTGAATACAAGTCTTTTGAAGTACCTGATGAAATATTTAACGCTATCAAAGATTATGCTTACAATAGGATGAAAGAAGCCCTACTTTCCGCAGATAAGCAGATAAGGGAAGGAAATGTAGCCGAACTTACAAAAGAAATAATTGAACATTTTGCTAATGTTTATCCGGATATGGAAACTGTTATTGCTGAAGCAGTTTATAAAATGGAGAAAAAAGCTGTAAGAGAACTGATTTTGAAAGAGGGGAAAAGAGTTGACGGAAGACACCTCGACCAGATAAGACCTTTGTATGCAGAAGTTGGCATACTTCCTAGAACCCACGGTTCAGGTCTTTTTCAGAGAGGACAGACCCAGGTGCTTACAACTGTTACACTGGGAGCTTTAGGAGAAGTTCAGATACTTGATGGTGTTGACCTTGAAGAAGAAAAAAGGTATATGCACCACTACAATTTCCCGTCATATAGTGTTGGTGAGGCCAAGCCTTCAAGAGGTCCCGGCAGGAGGGAAATAGGTCACGGTGCTTTGGCTGAAAGAGCACTGGAGTCTGTAATACCTAACGAACAGGAATTCCCTTATGCTATTAGATTGGTATCAGAAGTACTAATGTCCAATGGATCCACATCACAGGGCAGCGTATGCGGAAGCACCCTTGCATTAATGGATGCAGGAGTACCGATAAAAAGACCTGTCGCAGGCATATCCTCAGGACTTGTTATTGATGAGGAGAATCCTGACAATTTTATAGTGTTTATGGATATTCAAGGAATAGAGGATTTCTTTGGAGATATGGACTTTAAAGTAGCAGGGACAAAGGAAGGTATTACTGCAATTCAAATGGACATAAAAGTTGAAGGTCTTACAGAAGAAATTATCAGACAAGCTTTCGAGATGACCAAAAAAGGCAGGTACCAGATATTAGATGATGTTATTCTGAAAACAATACCTGAACCGAGAAAAGAACTTTCAAAATATGCGCCCAAAATACTTACCACGAATATTGACCCTGATAAAATAAGAGATGTTATTGGGCCTGGTGGCAAGGTGATTAATAAAATTATAGCTGACACAGGAGTTAAAATCGATATAGAGGACGATGGCAGAGTTTTTGTTTCAACTTCAGACACCGAATCAGGAATGGCAGCAATAAAAATCATTGAGGGGATTGGCAAGGAAGTAGAACCCGGCCAGGTATTTCTGGGTAAAGTAGCAAGAATAATGCCTTTTGGAGCTTTTGTAGAAATAGCACCGGGGAAAGAGGGCCTGGTTCATATATCCAAACTTGATAAGAAGCGAGTTAACAAGGTTGAGGATATTGTAAATATAGGTGACGAAATACTTGTTAAAGTTATTGAAATAGACAAGCAGGGTAGAATAAATCTATCCAGGAAAGATGCTCTAATGGATGAAGAAAAACAAACAAATAATAATGATGTCGAATAATGCTGATTGGGGACATACCTCAATAAAGAAGTGAGAAGTGAGAGGTGTGTCCCCTTACATTATGGAGGAAATATGGTAAAAAAGTATGTGCTGGATAACGGAATTAGAATTGTATGCGAACAAATACCTTATTTGCGTTCTGTATCCATAGGAATATGGGTTGGAGCAGGTTCCAGAAATGAGAGTAAATTAAACAATGGTGTTTCACATTTTATTGAACATATGCTTTTTAAAGGTACAGAAAACAGAACAGCGAAGGACATAGCTGTTTCTATAGACAGCATAGGCGGTCAGCTAAATGCCTTTACAGGTAAGGAATATACATGTTATTATGCTAAAACACTTGACACCCATATCGATATTGCTGTAGATGTCCTCTCAGATATGTTTTTTAATTCTCGCTTTGATAATAAGGATATTAGTGTAGAAAAACAGGTAATTATTGAAGAAATAAACATGTATGAGGATACGCCAGAGGAACTGGTACATGATGTGTTAGCAGAAATAATGTGGGATGGAGATCCCCTAGGGTATTCTATTTTAGGTACATATGAATCTTTGGATGCCATAGACCGGGAAAAAATAAAGAGTTATTTAACTGGCAATTATCATCCGAATAATACAGTAATTGCAATAGCAGGCAACTATGATGAAGATAAAATGCTTGACTTAATAACTAAATATTTTAACAGATGGAAAAACGAAGAGTATAATACGACTGACTATAGCCCTGTTACATATAAATCCGGAGTAAAATTAAGAAATAAGGATACAGAACAAATCCATTTATGTGTTGGATTTAATGGCATTGAAAATGGAAGTGATGATATATATCCTCTCTTGGTTGTAAATAATGTATTGGGTGGTGGAATGAGTTCTAGGTTATTCCAGAAAATAAGGGAGGAAGAAGGACTGGTATATTCTATTTATTCCTATCCATCTTCATTTAAAAACTCAGGTGCAGTTACAATATATGCAGGAATGAACCCTGGACAGCTTGAACAGGTGTCAAGATTAATTATGCTTGAAATAAAACAGCTTAAAAATAGGGGAATATCCGAAAGCGAGCTGGAGAAGTCAAAAGAACAGCTTAAAGGCAACTATATGTTAGGTCTTGAAAGCACGAACAGCAGGATGACAAGTATAGGAAAATCTGAGCTTGTCCTTGGTTATGTAAATACACCTGATGAAATACTGGAAAAAATAGAGCGAGTGAACAATGATATGGTAAACAATATCATAAATAAAGTATTTGATGTAGAAAAAGCTTGTGTTGCAGCGGTAGGAAAAATAAAAGAAAATATTGATATAGCTTCATTAATTAATATAGATACTAAAATATAGATACTAAAATATAGATATATTAAAGATATATTGTTAATAATGTGCATATGGACCTTATAGGGTCCTTTTTTTTATGCAATCATTTTCGTACAGACATTTTTATACTGACTTTATTATGCCTTTACTTATACAAGCACTAATATTTTATTATTGTCATAAGATGTATTAGTTATGTAAGCCTGGGGGAAATGTATGGAGAAAAAAAGCTTTGCTATAATCGGGGGAGATCTACGAAGCCTTAAACTTATCGATTTAATGGAACAAGATGGTAACGTGGTAAAAGTGCATGGCTTCGATAATTATAAAAACATTGCTAATATGGAAATAAATAATGATCTACATAAGACTATAGAAGGAACAGATGTAGTTATTGGGCCTTTACCGTGCTCAAACGATAATGAAACGATTAATGCACCATTTTGTTCAAACAAAATATTAATAAATGATATTTTTAAAATAATGGGGAAGAATCAATTGTTTGTTGCAGGAAGAATTAGCAGCAAAATTGCACATCTTGCGGAAGTTTATAATGTATACACAGTTGATATTCTTGACAGAGAGGAAATGGCAGTCTTAAATGCTATTCCAACTGCTGAAGGAGCTATTCAGATTGCAATGGAAGAAATGCAAATTACATTACATGACAGCAATGTTTTAGTAATGGGTTTTGGAAGAGTAGGTGAAGTTCTTGCTAAAATGCTTAATGGTATAGGGGCCAATACTTTCGTAGAAGCAAGAAAATATGCTGATTTTGCATGGATAAAAAGTTATGGCTACAAGCCTGTAGCAATTAATCAGCTTGATGAATATATATCTGATATGGACGTCATTTTCAATACAATTCCTGCACTTATATTAGATGAAAAACTTTTGGGCAAAGTACGAAAGGATTGCTTGATAATTGATCTGGCATCAAAACCTGGCGGAGTCGATTTTGATAAGGCGAAGATGATGGACTTGAAAGTTAATTGGGCATTGTCATTACCTGGAAAGGTTGCTCCAATAACTGCGGCAAAATTTATTAAAGATACTATTTATAATATTATTGAGGAATTGGGGGTGTAAGATATGATGCTAAAGGGATTAAAAATAGGGCTGGCTATAACTGGTTCCTTCTGCAAAGTTGACGATGTTTTCCCTGAAGTGGAGAATATGGTTAAGGAAGGAGCTGTAGTATTTCCAATAATTTCAGATTCGATTGATAAATACGATACAAGATTCGGTAGAGCCGAAGATACAAAAATAAAATTAGAAGGATTGACCGGCAATAAAATAATATCAACAATAGTCACTGCTGAGCCCATAGGACCAAAGTCTATATTAGATATTCTTGTAATTGCTCCATGCACGGGAAATACTCTGGGCAAACTAGCAAATGGTATTACAGATACTGCGGTGACAATGGCGGCAAAAGCGCATTTGAGAAATCAGAAGCCTATTGTTATTGCCATATCTACTAATGACGGACTTGGAGCAAATGCAAAAAACCTTGGTTTATTAATTAATACAAAGAATATGTATTTTGTTCCATTTGGGCAGGATGATCCTGTGAAAAAATGCAATTCACTAGTAGCAAAAATGGATATGATAATACCTACTGTGGTTGAAGCGTTGGACGGAAAACAGATACAGCCTGTATTGGTGTAAGAAGCTGATGGCACATGTAAAATCAGAAACATGCAAAATGCTTGAGTACTAAATCCATGAAATAAATTTTTGTAGAATAAATTCTTCGAGGCAAGTCCCGAAGAATTTATTATATTTTCACCTGTCTGCAAATATGTTAAGATAGTATCTAGAGGAAATAATATCCGGAGGGAATAATATCTAGATGTGATAATATCTGAAAAAGATTGCATCTAAAGCAGATAATATCTGAAGCAAATAATATCTAAAGTAGATAATATCTGGAGGGGATGATCTGTATGACTCAATTTGACCTTATAGGTAGTGTTGTAAAGCTTAGAAAATTTGCTCCTGTAGTCGATCTTCAATGGGCTGAATCACTCAGAGACGAAGGTAGCCTGAACCTGATCGACAGCTACATTGTCACTGATGAACTGGCAGGCCATTTTGAAAAAGTATTTGAAAGTTTTACACTAAAAAGGCATGAAAGGAAAGCCCTAAGAGAAGGCAGTATTCTTGATGCATCAGTACACCAAAGAGCACATATACTGAGAGGCCAGTATGGTACCGGTAAATCTTATTTTTTGCTTATGGTAAGTGCTCTTCTGGAATCTCTGGGGAATGATGATCTTTTCAATGATCTATATAATAAATTCCATGTATTTGATGGAATACGGTTCCATATGGAAAATTTAAAGCAGAGAAATGCAAAATATATGGTTGTCCGAATTGATGGCGTTAAGAATGCGGACATGCACTTTAACGAACTTGTGCAGAAAAAGGTTGTTTCTAGAATGCAAGAGATTCTTGGAGAAACGGATTTTTACGATAGCTATAGTATTGCTGTGCGTAAGCTGGAGGAATACAGGAGGGACCCTATATTTTCAAAATTGCTGGAAGATGCACTTGTAAGCAGATCCCTGTCATACAATTCCCTTATTGAGAGTCTGAAGGCTTCAAAAAGGCAGAGCCTTAAGAAGTATCGTGAGATTATTGAGTCCATTACCAGGCACAAGATAAATGAGGGATTTGATTCTCTGGAAGAATTCTTACAATCAGCATCTTCTTATGTAAAAAACAAGGGTTATGATGGTGTGGCCATTTTATTTGATGAATTTTCCGCCTATATAAATGCATCTATTGAGGATGGAAGGATAACTACAGACCTCGCTGCGGTGCAGTCTCTGGCGCAGCTTACAATCCCAAGGGAAGGACTGGATTTATTCTTTGTATGTTCTATGCATATAGATATAGGTATGGTATTGGGTAATGTAATGGCTACAGCAGAAGAAATTCAAAAGGTCAGGGGCAGATTTGCAGAAATGACCTTGAGCTTTAACAACAGTGCTAACCTGGTAGAAAATATTCTTATAGTAGATAGAAATAAATTTTCCAATCTTCAGGCAAAATACCGGGAATACTTTGGAGCGCTTCCCAGCCGATATCCGGATATGGCGAAAGTCTATCCAATTCACCCTCATACGGTAAACAGCATTATTAGTGTTTCCAGTAAATTTGCCCAGAATGAAAGAACAATCTTTTCATTCTTTGCAGAGACAGTGAACAGAAAGCTCAGAGAGCCGGTAATTAAAGATGAACGGCTTAACTTGATCACAACAGGAGACATTTATAACTATTTTATAGATACTATTTCGGAACGCAATGCAATTCTTAAAGATAGTGCACTTCGCTGCATGTCCTTTTGCAGAACAGAATTAGAAAAGGATGTAATAAAAGCTCTTGTGATAGCCCATATATCAGCAGGCGAAGGTTCAGACTCAAGGCTTTCTTCTAAAGATATTGCCTTTATATTAGGTGTAGATGACATAAAACAGATTGATATTTTTCTTAAAGAAATGAGTGCCAATCCCGCTTCCAATATAGTCTTTTATGAAAAGGAATACCGTTTTGAATTTATTGCAACAGGCAGTACAGTGGCAGACTTTACAGCTGCTCTTGATAAAGATGCATTGGAAATAGAACCTTATGGTGCCCTTTTAGAGCTAATAGAAGAATATGGACCAAGCATTTGTATAAGGAAAATATATAATGTTAATCCATCAAGAGATTTATTACCAGTTAGGAAAGACCTGAGGGGCGTTATATATAGACCTGCAGATCTTTTAAAGGCTATCGAGCAGGAAATAGATAATATTGATAAGGATGGTAGAATTATATTTGTTATACCGGGTTTTAATGATAAAATGGAAAAGGATTTTGAAGAAGCTGTGAAAGCCATGCTTTTCAAAGCTCCTGCCAATATTTGTGTTGCTGTACCTAAAAGTTTTCCGTATGGCTTAGAAAAAGACATCAGATTTTTTACTGCTGCAAGGAATATGGAGAAGTCAGGCAGTGTTGATGAAAACGGCAGAAAAACTTTGAGGAAAATACTCCAACCCATAGAGAAAATAGTGGATTATGAAATTAAGAAGTTAGGAAATATATTTAATTTTACTTTTATTTTTAGCGACAACATTGTAAAAGAAAAGTTTACAGCTCTTGAAGACTTTTATAAATTTTTGTTGAAAAGGCATTACAGCAAATTCCCAAGAGTTGATGCTGAAGCTATAAGAGGAAAGAATTCCATTCATATGATGGTTGAAAACTTTTTTATGTTTGGCGAAAAAACAAACATACCTGCAAACTATTCCTCAGAGCTGGACAAACTTATAATGGAGGTCTTGCAGCCTCTTGACATGGTTAAGGTTGAACGGAGCGGTTCAGGATATTCTGCAAGGCTTAAGATACCGGAAGAAGAGAATAACAGGGAATCCTTCGAAATTTGGAATATTGTGAACGATACTTCAAGACCAGTAAGAGAAATCTTCAGCTTTCTTGAGAAAGCTCCTTACGGACTGCCTGATTATATGACCGAGCTTTATGTTGCTGCAGCGGTGGCAGCTAATCAACTGGCGATAACTTACAGGGGACAGGTTATGCAGCTTAATAAAATGAGTATAGCATTGTTAAATTCAGCAGGATATGCTCTTGAAAAAGTAAGAACCGCACCACTGGAATTGAAGACAGAGGTGAAAAAAGTCTGGAGCGTTTTTTGCAAAATCAACGGACGATGCGTTGCAAGAAATTTTGAACCCGAGGTGCCTCAAAGTGATGAAGATGTGCATTCGTTAATAGCTTCTGATATGTCTGATACAAAGATTATACTGGAAGGTCTGGAGGGAAGGCTGGAAAATGCTGGTGCTAAAAACAGTACACTTTTTGAGTTGATGAAAGCGCTTTATGATCTTCGGACTTTGAAAAATCCGGTTAACTATATGGAGATATTTATTCAAATGCCACGGAAAGTATTTGGTATAAATAACGACTTTACAGCATTTGAGTGTTTTGATAGTTTTTTTGTATTTCTGGCTGAACTGAGTACCTCCCTCGATTCTATAAGGCGAGTAGATGCAAAACTAAGCAGTATGAGGAATCTGGAGAGCATTCAGGAAGATGGTGAAACATCAGAAACCACTTTGTATGAAAGTACTTATGGAGCCAATAACATTGCGGGATTGAGAACAGCTTATTTTGAAATCATCGGAGATTTTCAGCAGCTTAAAAAAGATATCTCGAATAATGTTTTCCTGCCAGAGGTCCTCAAAGAACTGGAAGGTAAGCTTTACAAGCTTATAGAAGATTATAATAAAGTGTTTGTCGAGCTGCATTTAGAAGTCGCAGATAAAGCAGGAAAAATCCACACGCTGCTCGACAGTTCCGCAGCAAAACTAATAGAAGCTTTTGAAAGCATTAGCTTTAGAAATATCAAAAGAGTCTCTGACCTTCGAAATGAATTGAGGGGGATAAAAGCATGCAGCCATAAACTGACTGAGAAAGAGCATCAACCAGACCAAATAGGTCTAGTAGATCGAAAAAACCAGGTAGATCAAATTAACCGGATAAATAGAATGGATCGAATGGATGAAATGGACCGGATGGATCGAATATATCAAATAGATAATGAACCACTAAACTGTTCTTGTACTGGTTTTGTCTCAGGATTGGCGGGCCTGCTGGAACAGATACAACTAGTGCAGCGTATGGAACAATCAATCTGGAAACAGATAAGCAATATTGGAGAAAACCATATATTACGAATTCTTCAACTTGATGAGAAGGTTGAAGAACGCAATATGACCTTGAGTGATTACCTCAGAAAAGTTGGAGATACAGGTGCAGATATTATGTATACAAGTGCAGCTGGTACAGGTAAAGCCAATACAGCCAGTATGTCAGGCACACTAGGTATACCCAGTATCTTTGCTGCTGATATAAGTGCGGATGCAGCCTGCAAAGATATGTACAAAGACATATCCGAAGATACATCAAAAAATGAACCCGATAATTACATGCTCCTGCAAGACTGGGAAAAACTCAAAAAATATCTGAAATTGGGCTTTGAAACAATTTCGGGTAGTAGTAATAGTGAAGAAGTGATTAATCTGTTAGGCTGCTTATCAAAATGCATTAATGGGTATCTGATAGACAGCATTGCAGTAAAGAAACAGCCGGAAGTTGAAGTAAAGGTAAAGAAGAAAATCGGGTTCCGTGCATTATATACACAAATACAATCAGAAATAGCAAATTCAGGGTACAAGTCAGTTACTGTTGACGAATTTGCACGCACATTGCAGCGTATAATAGACAAAGTCAGGAAAGAATATGATGAAGTGAACATAGAGGAATAGAGCTGCACATTGTATAAGTTTACATAAGATTGTGCAAGGATGTATAGAAAGTTGTAAAATATTTTTTGAAAACTTGGAGAATAACTGTGGAAAATGAAAACATACTATCATTATTTAAAAAGGATTATGAAACCCTGATGGATAGTTCGAAATATATAGCAAAATCCGATTATAATGATATTAAAGCCAGATATAACGAATATGCGGATTCTATAGATATATATTCCCGGCTTGAATTCGATATAGACTTGCATAATGAGAGATTTGTTAAAGCGAAACTTGCCGAATATAAAGAATACTTTGATAATCTATTATCATGTATTGACTCTTCTATCGTTCTTGATGAAGAACAGCGTAGGGCCATACTTGTGGATGAGGATTACTGCCTTGTAATAGCAGGTGCAGGTGCTGGGAAAACTACTACAATGGCTGCAAAGGTTAAATACCTGGTTGAGAAGTTAAAGATAAATCCAGAAGATATTATTCTTATTTCTTTTACCAATAAAGCAGTTGATGAGCTAAAAGAAAGGATAATCGACAAACTGGGCATACCAGCCAGAGTAACAACTTTTCATGCTTTCGGATATGACATCCTGCGAAAAATAAAAGAACAACCTCCCGGTGTTAATATTAATGCATATAACATTATATTTAACTTATTTGAAAATACCATTTACAAGAATAACAGTCTTTTGAAAAAACTGATACTTTTTTTTGGTTATTATTTTGATATCCACGAGGATGCTTTATCTTTCGAAAGTCTTGAGCAATTTCATGCATATAAGGTTGAACAGGAATATGAAACTCTAAGAAGCAGCCTTGGTGAATATAATGTTAATGTGATTGACCGGAGAAGTAAGCAAGTCAGGACTATTCGGGGAGAGTACCTTCGTTCTGTTCAGGAAGTTCAAATTGCCAATTTTCTATATCTGAATAGTATAGACTATGAATACGAAAAACCATACCTGTATCCAGTGAAAACCTCAAGAAAGCCTTACACTCCTGACTTCTGGGTTAGTCAGGGAGACAATACCTGCTATATCGAACATTTTGGTATTACGGAAGATGGGAAAAGCAGTATATATAATCCAAAACAACTGTCCAGGTATATTGAAGGAATAGAATTTAAGAAACAGCTTCATGCAAAAAATCAAACCCCGCTTATTACAACATATTCCGCTTACAGAGATGGAAAGCAGCTATTAAAGCATCTGGAGGAGGAACTTATAAAAGAGGGGTTCGTTTTAAAACCCAGAGATCCCGGAGAGGTATACCAGAAACTTGCAAATTCCGGTAAGGATAAGTATATTGTCAGGTTCATACTTCTAATGATTGAATTTATAAGGGCATTCAAAACCACTGGATATGACCGGGGCACATTTTTATGGCTTAAAAAAAGAACTGATAATGTCAGGACACAATTGTTCCTAAGTATAGCTGAAGAGATATATGATATGTATCAGGAAGAACTTGAGAAAAATAATAGTATTGACTTTGAAGATATGATTAACGAAGCCGAAAAGACACTTCAGGAAATGCAGGAGACAGGAACAAATATTAGCTGTAAATACATCATAATAGATGAGTATCAGGATATTGCAAGGCAGCGTTTCAACCTGACCAAACGGCTTGCAGATATTACAGGAGCAAAGGTAATTGCAGTAGGTGATGACTGGCAATCTATATTTGCATTTTCAGGCTCAGATATAACATTGTTTACTAAGTTCCTAAAGCTAATGGGCTATGGGAGAGAGCTTCAAATAACCCATACATATCGCAATTCACAGGAACTTATAGATATTGCAGGAGGCTTTGTTCAAAAAAATCCGTCCCAGATAAGAAAAAGATTAATATCATCAAAGCATATTGAAAAGCCTGTAATATTAAAAACATATGATGATACTAAAGAACTGAGAACCAACAGGATTAATGCAGTCGTTGAGGCAATAGGTGAAATTATGGCCCAGTCTAATGTGACTCAGCCTAAAATAACTCTGTCGAATATGAATCAGCCGAATTTAAATCAAGAAAAGGCAGCTCAGACAAATGTGACTCAGCGGAATATGACTCAAGCAAAGGTAACCCAGACAAATGTGGCTCAGCGGAATATGACTCGGTTGAATGAAACTCTAACGAACATTACAAAATCAAATATAACCCAGTCAGATGGGAAAATCTCTATCCTTCTTATTGGAAGATATAATTTTGATGAATACTATCTTTTAAAATCAGAAAGTTTTATACAACTGCCCAATGGGAAGCTTAAGTGTAATAAATACCCTCAGGCGGATATCACATACATGACTGCTCATAGTTCCAAAGGGCTGGGGTATGATTATGTCATACTGATTAATGCTTTAGAAGGAAAATATGGTTTTCCTTCGCAGATAGAGGATGACCCTGTCATGAAGCTTGTAACGGTAGAAGATAGAAGTATGAGCTTTGCCGAAGAGAGACGCCTGTTTTATGTTGCACTGACAAGAACAAAGAATCGTATTTATATAGTAACTCCCGAAAGCAAGCCATCAAGGTTTGTACAAGAACTAATAAGAGATTGGGGTGTGGAACGTCCTCCTAAACTAAAAATGAATGCATACAATAATGAAAATATAAATAATATTACAGACAGTAAAAGCAACAGATGCCCTATATGCGAATTTCCACTAACACACAAATATAACAAAAACATAGGACTGGAATTATGGATATGTACTAATGAGCCTGAAATATGTGATTTTATGACCAATGACAAGAGCACTATTGGTGATATATTTAAATGTCCGGCTTGCATGGATGGTTATATGATAGTAAAGAAAAACAAGGATAATGATAATAAGTTTTTCGGATGTACAAATCATAGACCAGATGGTGCAGGATGTAATCATATAGAATATATTTCCGAAATAAGTAATATAAAAGTTAAAAAGTTATTTGTGTGAAACAGGCTAAAGGAAGCAAAGACAGGATTACCCTTCGGAAGTGGTGCTACAATTGTATACAATTATGTGGATTTACAGATAAGGAATGATACTCCACATGAATATCAACTTCTGGTTAAAGTAGGGGATAATGATTTGGAAGATGAATGGAGACGTAAACATCCCTGTCCACTTGAATTCCAAATCTACGAAAGTGAACACATAATAAAACACGAATGGTGAGGCGGTTACACACGACATAATATAATTAGGCGAAAGGTCTTGGATAGCAGTGCAAAATTGATTTCAGATGAGTTCGTTGCAGAGAATCATGCCATTATGATGTATGATATATAAATTCATAATGCCAAAAAGGGAATTTAACAATTGGAATGAAAATTGTATTGGAGGTTGTTTATGAATTTGGATAAAAAAACCATCAATAAAAGCATAACAATTTTGGCTATATTTATCTTTACATGTATACTGTTTTCTTTTTGATTATAATTCGGATAATTTTTAGAAAATTACAATTTTCCAAGAAAGGAAGAAATAACATGAGGATTATTGTTTTACATGGCCAAGCGCATAAAGGCAGTACATATAATATTACAAGACTCTTTTTGGACAACCTTTCTGATGAGAGTACAGAAATAACCGAGTTTTATATGCCAAAGGATGCGCCATCCTTCTGCATAGGTTGTTTTAATTGCTTTACAAAGGGAGAGGAACAATGTCCGCATTCTGATATTGTTCAACCAATTGCAAAGGCTATTGAAGAAGCTGATTTGTTGATTTTAGAATCTCCTTGCTATGTTTATGGAATGACTGGTCAGCTCAAAACTTTTCTTGATCATCTTGCCTACCGATGGATGCCACATCGCCCCCATCCTAAAATGTTCAGTAAGGTTGGATTGGTTATTTCCTCTGCTGCTGGTGCAGGTACAAAAAAGGTGACAAAAGCTTTGCAAGATAATTTATTCTATTGGGGAGTGCCTAAAATCTATAGTTATGGTAAAAATGTTGGGGCTTCAAGTTGGGAAACTGTAAAGCTGGAAAAGAAACTAAAGATAGAAAAGGAAGTTATCCAAATAGCTGCCCAAATTTTAAAATGTGTTGGCAAAACAAAACCGGGAATAAAAACAAAAGTAATGTTTCAAATTATGCGAATGAGTCAAAAAGCAAACAATTGGAATCCTACTGATAAAGAATACTGGATAAAAAATGGATGGCTCGATAAAAGCAAAGCTTGGTGAAAGGATTTGTCGCTTACTATACACCTGTACAATATGTATCGATAAGAAATGGAGAAAACATTATATGACTGAAAGTAAAAAAAAGAATATTAATTAGAACTATATGTGTAATAACATCAATAACAATGATAGCTCTAATAATAACTATGACTTGACTAGTAATATAATAATTAAAAAAGATATGGAACGATTTAAAAAGCAGCTTGACTTTTTAATTGAAATTGACAAACTGAAGCAGGTGTTTAGAAATACTATTCTCATGGATGCTTCAAGACTTGAAAATGATGCTGAACATATGTGGCATATGGCAGTCGGTGCTATGCTCTTTTCAGAGTATTCAAATAATAAAGATATTCATATGTTGAAAGTTTTAAAATGGTATTAATACATGATGTTATAGAAATTTATGCAGGAGACACTTTTGCTTATTATGAACAGAGGCATGTTGATAAAGAAGAACGGGAACAAAATGCAGCAAACAAAATCTTTGCTCTGCTACCTAGAGAACAGGTTAGGTGGTTTGAGAAAGATTTCATGGATAATCTAAAAGAAGAGCTGCCAGTACCAAAGAAACCATTTATATATCCATGTTGACTTTATAACGCCTGCACACCAAAGTACAGGCGCTATTATTTTGTCTACGAACTCTCAAAGATCACTAAAAATATTGACTGATGAGTAGTTTCACAAGCTATTCCATATCAACTATTTTTTTGAATTGTTCC
>DAOSDD010000043.1:0-23131 GCA_035362115.1 Clostridiales bacterium
TATTATATACCATACTTCAACAAATTACATCTTATTTTTTATAATATATTTAAAAAAATTTGTCAATGTTTTTTTCAAATTTAGGTGGGCGCATTTTTTAATTGCACTTTTACATGTTGAAAAGGCTTACACAAGGTATTGAGTATTTCCAGAGAAATACACAAAAGAGTACAAAAAAATAACAAATTGCAGAATATTACATAATTCGACAATATAGTATAAAATCCCTTATTTTTTGCATTGAATAAACTACCTGTCAGCTTTACAATGAACTATGAATACATTAGTAATGAGAGTTATTGTGAGGTGACAGTAAATATGCTAAATAATAGTAGAAAATCCAATCGGTTTTACAATCATACATGGTTTATTTGGTTTGCACTTATATTTATTACTCCTGTAGGTGTTTTTCTCATGTGGAAAAACCAGAAATATAGCAGGATGTTCAGAATATCAATTACCACTATTTTTATTATATGGTTTTCAGTGTTTGTAGCAGCAGCTTACAGCAATTCTGATGAATATTCAGGAAAAGATGAATCAAATAATAGGAACACAATCAACTCTGTAATTGTTGATGGGGAAAGTAAAGATGAAACCGGGCAAAGCTCAAATGATAAATCATTAAAAACTGATGATTTATCCCAAAATAATCAGGCTGCCCATCAACCAGACCTTCCGATTGATCAAAAGACTGACCATACTGAAATCAATGAGAAACGTGAAGTCAATGGAAAAGATGAAGTCAATGAATCAATATTACTGGACAAAGCTAGAGTTAAGAGAGTTGTGGACGGAGATACTATTGAAGTTGACTTTGGGGATGGAAAAACTGAAAAAGTAAGGCTTATTGGAGTTAACTGTCCTGAGAGTACAATAAGACAGGATCCTTATGGCAAGGAAGCTTCCGAATACACGAAAAAAATGCTTACCGATAAAACAGTTTATCTTGAGAAGGATGTAAGCGACAGAGATAAATATGGCAGATTGCTAAGAATTGTATGGATTACAGAGCCTGAAGAGATTAGTGAAACTGAGATAAGAGACAAGATGTATAATGCAGAGCTTGTTTTAGGTGGATATGCACAGGTTTCAACATATCCGCCTGATGTTAAATATGCTGATTATTTTAAAAAGTTTACATCAGAAGCCAGGGAGGCAAACAAAGGCTTGTGGGCTTTAAAAGAGAGCAAAAAGTCAGATACAGATACAGATATATATACAGATACAGACACAGATAAAGATAAAACTGCAGAACCAGAACAGAATAATAAAGTCCAAACTTCGTCATTAGACATTAGAAAAATAAAAGGTAATATAAATTCTAAAGGTGAGAAAATTTACCATGTTCCGGGAGGGATGTATTATGATAAAACAATACCGGAAGAATGGTTTGAGACTGAAGAAGAAGCTAAGGCTGCAGGTTATAGAAAGTCTATGAGGTAAAAATATAGGGTTAAATTCATATCGAGCATGAAACAATATGGAAGAAAATGCACCCCCCACTAGTAGTAAGTGCTTGAGATGTGTGCTTGTTAATGTTAAAATATATATGAAGTATTTGTCCTAAGCGTAAACATATTGCGGAAGCCGGTTAAAGGGAGCAGTTAGCTTAAAGGAGTAGTTGCGAAGGGGGACGTGTTAATATGGATGATATTGATATTCATATTCTTAAAATCTTAAGTAATCATGCAAGATTGACAGTATCTGAAATAAGCAATCAGGTCAATATGTCTATTCCCGCTGTAAGTGAAAGACTCAAAAAATTGGAGTCATCCGGCATTATAGAAAAGTATACTATAATCTTAAATTCAAGGAAGCTTGAAAAAGACTTAACTGCTATTATGTTGGTTAGTATTGAAAGAACCAAATCTGTCGGTGATTTTTTAAATATAGTTGAGAATTCAAAAGATGTCCTGGAATGCCATTACATAGCTGGTGATTATGATTACCTTCTTAAAATTGTAACAGAAAATACCTTAACCCTCGAAGCGTTGCTGAATAAAATCAAGAGTGTCCGCGGTGTTCAAAAAACTAAAACAGTGATAGTTTTATCAACTATAAAGAACAATCCTTCAATATTGCCCTAAGAATATTAACTATTAATCAGACGCATAGATGTAAAATATTGTGTGATTATATAAGCCAATAATGTACTACCTTAAATATTTAAGCAAATATGAAAAAGATAGTTATTATAGAATAAATAATTAGGTATAAGTAATAAGTTATTAATATGTTTTCGATTTTTACATGAAATATTTACATTATTTCGGACCCAAATTATAATACAAGTATAGTATAATTATAGTTGTACATAAATTTAGTAAATAGTGAATGGTATATGGTAAATTATTATTCATTATAATTTCAAATGTAACAAATTCTAAACTAGTTTTAATGCAGCAAAACATAAAAAAATTAATAACAAAATCAAAATCGCAGTCAACCAATAAATGGAATTTATGACTGCTCAGTTAAAAGGGGGCATTTTACATGAAGTTAAATGGGCTTACAATTGGAGTACCAAAAGAAATCATGAAAGGTGAAAGACGTGTAGCTGCTACTCCTGACACAGTAGCAAAGATGGTAAAAGAAGGGGCAAAAGTATTGGTGGAAGCAGGGGCGGGTGCCGGTGCATACTTCCTCGATGAGGATTATAGCGGTCATGGCGCACAAATTGTTAATGATGTTTGCGATTTGTATTCAAAAGCAGACATTATATTAAAGGTAAAAGAACCACAGTATAACCATGAAAAAGACCGTCATGAAGTTAATATGATGCGTAAAGGCCAGTGTATTGTAACATTTCTTCACCCGGCATCTCCTGGAAATCATGATATGGTCAGACAGCTTGCAAAAAATGATATTGTATCTCTTACTCTTGATGGAGTGCCGAGAATTTCAAGAGCACAGGCTATGGATGCTCTTACTTCAATGAGTACTGTAGCGGGATATAAAAGTGTTCTGCTTGCAGCTAACAGACTGCCTAAATTCATACCTATGATAGGAACAGCTATCGGTATGATTCAGCCTTCAAACGTCATGGTCATTGGTACAGGTGTTGCTGGTCTGCAGGCTATTGCCACTGCTAAAAGACTTGGAGCTGTTGTACATGCAGTAGATATAAGACCAGATGCCTGTGAACAAGCTAAAAGTGTCGGTGCAAAGGTTGTAGAAACCGGTGTACCTGCCGAAGTTGCCATAGGAAAAGGCGGATATGCCCAGCACCTCTCAGAGGATTGGCTGAAAAAGGAACGCGAGGTCCTTAAGGGTATAGTTCCCAAAATGGATATTATAATACTTTCTGCCTTAGTTCCTGGGAAGATTGCTCCGGTATTAATTACTGAAGAAATGGTAAAAAGCATGAAAATTGGCTCTGTAATTATGGATATTGCCATCGACCAGGGAGGTAACTGTGCTGTTACCCAAGCAGGAGAGGTTACAGAAAAATACGGGGTTACTCTTGATGGAACTAAGAATATCCCGGGAATGCTTCCCACAAGTTCTACCTGGATGTTTGCAAATAATATATATAATTTCTTGTGTAATCTTGTACAGGATGGAAAAATTACAATCAACACGGAAGATCAAATAATTGCGTCATCGCTGGTTACATATAAAGGCGAAATCGTTCATGCAGGTGCAAGAGAAGCGATGAGGATATAATATAGAAGTAATATTGTACTAAAGTACTAAAGTACAAAAGTATGAAAGTATAAAATTTAACAGGGAGAGATGATTTGTGCAAGCATTTTTGCAAATTCTAGTTTTTGTTATAACTACATTTATTGGTTATAAAGTTATTAAAAATGTTCCCAGCCTGTTGCATACTCCTTTGATGTCAGGGATGAATGCTCTGTCCGGAATAACAGTTTTGGGGGCACTTGTGTCTACAGCTGCAGCAGTTGGAACAGGTAGTAAAATCCTGGGTGTTGTTGCTATAATATTTGCAATGATAAATGTTGTAGGTGGTTTTTGTGTTACGGACCGAATGCTGAAAATGTTTAAAACACAGTCGGAGGTTAAAGGAAAATGAGTGTAACATTGTATTATATACTAGGTTTGATCCTTGTTTTCGGTATAATATGGGGAATCAGATTAATGAATTCTCCTAAAACGGCAGCACGAGGAAACCTGCTTGGGGCAGTATCCCTCATGGGTACAGTTTTATTGACATTATATAAAAATGAAATACTCGGCAGTTCTCTTCTATGGGTTAGCATGATTTTGGGAAGTATTATAGGGTATTATATTGCAGTAAAGGTTACAATGCTAAAAATGCCGCAGATGATTGCTTTATTAAATGGTCTCGGCGGAGGAGCTTCCGGTTTGGTGGCTATTATGATATTAACAGGAAGTCAGGGTGATGTTGATTTATTCAACAGAGGTGCAGCTGTTCTAGCAATGCTGGTCGGATGGATTACTTTCAGCGGCAGTATGATTGCAGCAGCAAAACTTGCTCAAAAGCTTTCCCAACGTCCAACACACTTAAAAGGACATTCTGTTATTTTAAACGTAACTTCTGTTTTTATATGTATGCTAATAGTACTCTTGTTAATGGGATCCACGGCAGGTTCGTTCGGGAGTTCACTGTTTTTATCATTATTAATGTTAGTTGCTTCGCTTTTCTGGGGTGTTATTTTTACAATCCGTGTAGGTGGGGCAGATATGCCAATTACCATATCTCTTCTGAATTCATTGTCCGGTTTGGCAGGTGCTATTGCAGGCTTTGCTATTTATGATCCAATATTGGTGGCTGTTGGTGGTATTGTAGGAGCTGCAGGGCTTATTTTAACCCAGGTTATGTGCAAGGCAATGAACCGGAGTCTTATGAATGTACTTACAGGTAAAACTGCTGTTGCTTCTAATAAGCATACAACATCAGGCCATACAGTTAATTCCGGTAAAGCTGATGTCTTAGTCAAAGCTAATATCTCAGTCAAAGCTGATGCTTCAGCCGGACAGGGCAAACAGGAACATTCAGGTTCAGGAAAGCAGCAGGTTGTTGAAACAGTTAAAGAAGCAGCAACTGTAATAGAAGCTCCGGTTAAACTGGTTAATAAGGAAGATGAAAGTGTAAGACTAAAAAGGATTGTTGAAGAAGCAGGCAGTGTCATAATTGTTCCTGGTTACGGCATGGCTCTGGCACAGGCTCAGTACCAGGTCAAGAGTCTCTATGAAATGCTTATGGAGAAAGGCAAGGATGTGAAATTTGCCATTCACCCTGTAGCAGGGAGGATGCCGGGGCATATGAATGTATTGCTGGCGGAAGTTGATATTCCTTATGACAAGCTATATGAACTGGATGATATTAACGAAGAATTCAGCAATACCGACCTTGTTATTGTAATAGGTGCTAATGACGTTATAAATCCTGCTGCCAACACAGCTGAAGATACTCCTATCTATGGCATGCCTATTTTACAGGTAGACCAGGCCAAAAACATAATAATCTTCAACTGGGACACAAAACCGGGATATTCAGGTGTACCCAATACAATTTATGAGCTTGATAAGGTTATCTTAAGGCTGGGGGATGCAAAGGAAACCCTTAAGGCAATTATTTAAGATAGATGGAGTGCATTTGTAAAATCTGAAGAAATATTTACCAGGGGCTATTGTTACGGTGCTTAGAGCCTTCACTAATGCCCATAGCCAATATTTCTTCAGATAAATTAAATACACCCAGCTGAAATTAAGTTATATCCTAAATATCTTGGGGTGCATCAGCCCCTGGAGTTTGGGTATCAGGTGCCTCATTAGGCTGGTTTTTCCATGGACGTACTTCATCTACTATATCGTCAATTTCAAACATCTCCTTAAGTACAGGCATACGATCTCTGAAAGCTATTCCATCAATATGAATACGATCCATATAAATAACATCTGATTCATATTTAATATAATCACCGTTTCCTACAGCACACATTACCGGAAATCCGGCTTCTTTAAGATAATTGGATTTTTCACTTCCGGGCAGAACACCGCTGCCAAAAGGGAAAATATAAACCGGGGTAGGGCCTATAAGGGGCTCTACTTCATCCTTCCATCTTTGAGTATCTTTCTTAAGTACGTCAAGGCCTATTTTTACAGTGTCAAGATGACCATAGCCATGACAGGCGAAAGACCAGCCTGTTTCTTTCAGGCGCTTGATTATTTTCAGAGCTTCTTTCTTTTCTTCTTCAATATTTGGCGCCGGAGGATTGTCGGTTCTGTAGCCTAATATACCTTCATATCCTGTTAAAGCCGCAATGCCTTTTGCACCCATAAAAGAGAAATCCGGATGCTCCATCACAAACCTGTCAAGTATTGTAACAATGTCATTTTCTTTTGTGATAAGTTCATTGCCGGAAGGAGTAATGGAAAAATCTGATATATTACCTTCAGAATCCAATATCAGTTTGTGTACAACCCCATTCTGTCTCATGTATTTATAGTAATTCATATCATCAATTGAAATAATTAATGGCTTTTTGCCGGGCGGAAGCAGCATATCTCTTCTTGGAATCAGTTTTTTGCCGACTTCTTCCGATTCTTCATACATATATTTTATATCAATAAGAATATAGTTTTTATTGTAAAGAGATTCCAGTATTTTATTAAATTCCTTTACCGTTATAAACCAGTCATCAAATCCCTGTGATATATAATCTCCGTCAAAAGCCAGTTCAGGGAAGGCAATTAGGGGGTGAAAAAATATATGCCTTACAGGACCCTGATAAACAACCAGATCTTTGTTTGCCTTCTTATATTCCTCAAGTTTTTCAGTTAGTTCTTGGCGATTTTGGGGGTAATTAGGGTAATAATCCGAAAGACTATCTAAAAAATTGCCGGAAGGATTATTTGAAGAACTATCTGGTAGACTATCTGAAGTACCCTTTGATGTACCTTTTGATGTACCCGATGGTTTTTCATTGCTTTGATTGCTTGTTAATGAATCGGTTTCTTCAATAATATTTGCAACTTCATCTGCTTTCCCATTTGATTTTTTTTGTTCCATAAGCGAGCCTGCCAACAAAACTCCCACAATTGAGGTAAAGATAAGTACAATACCGGCGATACCGATAATGAGAGCAACATTTGCAGCCCCAATACAACGTCTTCTATTCATTTCAAAAAAGTTCCTTTCATTAATTTTAATATTGCCATTATACTTAATGCTGATGATTAATGCTAATGTTTTTGTACATATTAATTACATATTACTATTAATAGGATATTTTTTCAGTTAAAAATTAGTTAAAATATTCTAAAATTCTGGTATAATATATAATAGTTGATATAAAAAAGCAATTATGCTGGTGCATAAGGGCGGAATGGCGGTTATTATAATAATGCAAAGAATATCTTTCAAGGCTTGTGCTATAGTTAATGAGGTTGATTTAAATAAGATTGCGGTAAAATGCGATATAAGGAAGAAATATACCTGGGAAGAGCCCCTTATATTAAAAGGAAATACACTAAATACAATACTGAATAAAAAAGTATCTGAAGGACAGGCAATAATGTTATTCTCTTTTGGCAGCATTGTGTTTATAAACCTGCCATCAAGTTATATACACATTTTCTTAAATTATATGAAGGAATACAAACCGGAGATTGACATAAAGGATTGGGAAAGATATTCTGATGATTATGAATTGCGGGCAGGTAATGTTGAAGATATTGAATTTACAGATGATTATGCAATGGTACCGCAAATTGAAGTTGCATATATAGAGTTGGTATCTATAGTGCTTGCAAAATCCGTAGCACTTGAAAAGATAGAAGAACAGCTGGAAAAAATCCTTGACCGTATAGAAAGCATGATAGACAGATTGGAGAAAGGGAATCTCAGGTTTAGCGATAAAGAACTTGCTAAAGCCACCGCAAGGATTATGAGACATGAGTACAACAGTATAAGTTATATTATGATTCTGGATAAGCCGGATATCACATGGCTGAATAGTGTTGCAGCAGAATTTTATGATAATATGGCTGAGTTCTTTGAACTGAATGACAGGTTTGAAATTCTAAAAAGCAAGACAGATATATTGGGAAGCATAGTAGATGGATTTTCATCAATAAGCCATGCAATGCGAGGCATATTTGTTGAATGGGTAGTTGTTATACTAATAATACTTGAAGTCATACTCATGATTGCAGAGTTTTTCAAATAGAAAAAAGCCAGGAGGTAGAGAGAATGAGAGAAGTCGGGTTTGATTGTTTTAAAATTGCTCCTAGAATTAATCTTAAAAATATAGCTGCCTTTTTCAATTTATCCTGGCCTGCATCAGGCAGAGTAGAATTTATAGTTCTGGAAGACAGTCAGATTGAAACAATATTGAAATATGGTACCCATTCGAAAGTCGCTTATATTTTTGAATTTGGATGTATTACACTTGTGAATTTCGAAACTGATGAAATAAATATATTCATGGAGTATATTGAATCAATTACCAACAAAATGCAAAGTGGTATGATATTAAAATATTACGAAAGATATGAGGCCGAAATTGATAATAGCGGTTTTTTCAAATTATATGATGAAAGCGAGAGTTGCATAAGATACAACCGAAATGTGGAAGTTATACTTTCAGTCATTATGGCAAAATCCACTGCGCTTTTCAGGGTTGAATCAGAAGTTGATGAGCTTATGGATAAGGCTGAAAAATATGTAGATTACCTGCAAAAAGGCTGGCTGCACACTCATACTAGAAAATTTTCTGCTATAACTGCAAGAATATTAAGGTTTGAGTATGATAGCATATATAGCATTGAGATACTTGATAGAATAATTGGTTTTGATAAAAAAGTGAAGCTGAGGGAAATATATGATGAAATTGCAGAATACTATGAACTGGGAGACAGGTTTAATATACTAAGAAATAAGGTGGATAACCTAAGAAAAATTACCAGAGCTTACACAAAATTAAGTTATGAGCGGCATGAAAACAGGCTGTATCTATTTGAAGTATTTCTGCTTATACTTTTTCCTTTATCATATTTGTTTAGATATTTGATAAAATACAAAAGGCTGGAAACTATGCTTCCAAAACTTTTTACCAGCATTTTAAACTTTGATATTTTAAGAAAGTAGGGGAAGATTATGCAAGGAATTGTATTAGAAGGCGGCGGAGCAAAAGGCGCATATCATATAGGCGTGTGCAAAGCTTTAAATGATTTGGGTTTGGAAATAGGAGCAGTTGCAGGTACTTCGGTAGGTGCACTAAATGGCGCAATGATAGTCCAGGGAAAATTGGAGCAGGCTTTTGACATATGGTATAATATGGATCCAGATAGAATAATTAAGATAGCGGACAGTGATCGCAAAGAATTAAACCGTATGGAAGATCAGGGGGAAAGATTGGGAGCCAAGCTTGAAAAACTGAGGAAAATCATAACTGACAGGGGACTTGATATAAGCCCTCTTGAAGATATTCTTAAAGAAGTTATAAATGAGGCTGAAGTTAGAAATTCCATTATTGATTTTGGTATAGTTACCTTTGACCTGACCGACCGAAAACCTGTGGAATTATATAAGGAAAATATACCTGAAGGTAAATTAATAGATTACCTTATAGCAAGCGCAAGCCTTCCTTGGTTTAAGACCAAGACCATAGATGGAAATGTTTATGTTGATGGGGGAGTATATAATGTACTTCCAGTTAATTTGGTGCAGAAAAAAGGATATACTGATATCATAGTGGTAAGGACATACCCTCCTTTGGGGCGTGTAAGAAAATTTGATGAAACCGGCTTAAATATAATAAGTATTGGTCCTGAAGAAAGCCTTGGACCAATATTGGATTTCAGTGCTGAAAGGGCTAGAAGAAATTTATCTCTTGGCTGTTTTGATGCTAAAAAGGCGATTTTGAAACTGAAAGGCAGGAAGTATTATATCGAACCTTCATCAAATAATGAGGATTTCTATGTTAAGTATTTTACAAACCTTGATGACAAAAAAATCAAATCGGTTTGCGAATTATTTGGCATTGAATATGCCTATGGAAAAAGAGCTCTATTTGAACACATAATACCTAAAATTGCAAGCATACTTGAAGTACCATCAAATGCCTCATATGAAGACATAATTATTGCACTGATTGAAGATGCGGCAAGAATTCTTGAAATAGAACAATTTAAAATTTATACTATGGATGATTTGCTTTCACTAATCAGGAAAAAGCACAGGCCTGCAGGAGATGAGATAGTTAAGCAAATACCTGCATTTATAAGGAATATGAATATTGTTTCAAAAATAGCGAGAGACAAAATTATTGGGGATATAGCAATAGAGCTTTTGGGAGGTATGGGCATTTAGAATTAGGTGCGGCCATGGCAATTAAAGACTTGTAAATTTACCTGATTTAGTTTATATTTTAATTAAAGAATTATCAATGCTATGCCAATTTGGAAAGCGATGTCTTTCGTCCAAGAAATGCGCTTTCCATTGGCAACAGAACAAAGTAGTATTATAATGTATTTATAGCTAAAGCTTATAGTTGAGATAAATACACTTATTTGAGTTCACACGCATGCATAGCTCGTACACGCATATAAAGCAAATAAATTAATTAAATACATAGTAAGGGAGATTGATATGGCAGACAGAATCAAGATGAAGATACCTCTGGTTGAGATGGATGGGGATGAAATGACAAGGGTAATCTGGAAGATGATAAAGGAATTGCTTCTGGAACCTTATATTGAACTTAAAACTGAATATTATGACTTGGGTTTGGAAAAAAGAGATGAGACAGATGACAGTATAACTGTAGAAGCAGCAAATGCAATAAAAAAATATGGTGTTGGTGTAAAATGTGCAACCATAACTCCAAATGCAGAGAGGGTTAAAGAATATAATTTAAAACAGATGTGGAAGAGTCCAAATGGAACTATTAGAGCAATTCTTGATGGTACTGTGTTCCGGGCGCCTATTGTGGTAAACAGTATAAAACCTTCAGTAAGAACCTGGACAAAACCTATAACCATTGCCAGACATGCTTATGGTGATGTTTATAAGAATGTTGAATACCGTGTTGAAGGGCCATGTAAAGCAGAGCTTGTATTTACTTCAAAGGAAGGAAAAGAACAAAGACTGACTGTACACGAATTTGATGGAGCAGGTGTAGTTCTTGGGATGCACAACCTTGATAGTTCAATTAAAAGCTTTGCCAGAGCCTGTTTTAATTATGCGCTAAATCAAAGGCAGGATCTGTGGTTCTCGACTAAAGATACGATTTCTAAAAAATATGACCATACATTTAAAGATATTTTCGAGGACATATTCGAAAACGAATATAAACATATATTTAAAGAAGCCGGTATAACATACTTCTATACTCTGATTGATGATGCAGTTGCCCGCGTTATAAGATCAGATGGAGGTTTTATATGGGCTTGCAAGAATTATGATGGGGATGTTATGTCCGATATGGTTGCAACAGCATTTGGAAGTCTTGCTATGATGACATCGGTTTTGGTTTCACCTGATGGCCATTATGAATACGAAGCTGCCCACGGAACAGTTCAAAGGCATTATTACCGTCATCTCAAAGGCGAAGAAACATCAACAAACTCAATGGCAACGATTTTTGCATGGACCGGTGCATTAAGGAAGAGAGGAGAAATTGACGGAATAGCAGAGCTTGTTGAATTTGCTGAGAAACTGGAAAAAAGCTCTATAAGGACAATTGAAGAAGGGGTTATGACAAAAGATCTGGCGGTACTTTCGGAAGCAGAAGATAAGAAGGTAGTAAATACTAAGGATTTTCTGCTGGAAATAAAGAAACGTCTTGAGGGAGTTATTTGATGTCTTGGCACTTAATTGCAGAGACATTTATAGATAACGCACAAAAGAAACTACATTATAAAAGTTTTGTGGCCCATATTAGATTATTTTTAGGGTTAGTGGACCACAACATTAATTAATACGCAAAAATTCAATTTGTTCCTTGTAAAATCATTTTTGCGTTATATTTAGTATAATAATAACTAATAAAAACACCACTTGGTGGTAAATATTAAGGAGGCTGGAAAATGGTTAAGGTAGGTTTAATAGGACTGGGTTTCATGGGAAGAACGCATCTTGATAATTACATAAGGCTTGAATCGGAAGGTTATCCCGTGAAGTTGACTGCCATATGCGATGTGGATTCCGGAAAATTTGAAGGTAACCTGACTGGAGGCAACATCGGGGCAGGTAGCAATAAGTATGATTTCAGCAAGTATAAGCTTTATACTTGTATGGATGAAATGCTTGAAAAAGAAGAGCTGGACTATGTAGATATTGCTCTGCCCACATACCTTCATGCTGAAGCTTCAATAAAAGCTTCAAATAAAGGATTGCATGTTTTATGTGAGAAGCCCATGGCAAGAACTTCAGAAGAATGTGAACAAATGATTGAAGCTGCTAAAAAGAATGGGAAAAAATTGATGATTGGGCAATGCCTGCGTTTCTGGCCTGAATATGAGATCCTTAAAGATTATGTAGACAGCGGCAGGTTTGGCAAAGTAACTAGTGCATATTTCTACAGAGGGGGCGGAACTCCAATATGGTCTTTCGAGAACTGGCTTCTGCAAAACGATAAAAGCGGAGGATGCTTATTAGATCAGCATATTCATGATGTTGATACTATAAACTGGCTTTTTGGAAAACCTGAAAAAGTTTCTACACTTGGAAAGAACATAGTGCCTGGAAGCGGTTATGATATTGTATCAACCAACTACTTCTATGCAGATGGAAAAGTTGTAAATGCACAAGACGATTGGACCTTAAATGGAGATTATGGTTTTGAAATGCTTTACAGAGTGAATTTTGAAAAAGGCAATCTGGTCTTTAAAGATGGCAAGCTTACTGTAAACCCAAATGATGGTAAATCATTCGTACCAGAACATCCTGCTGAAATGGGATATTACAGGGAAATTGTGTATTTTATAGATGCTGTTTTGAATGATAAACCTACAGACAAGGCACCCACAGAGAGTACGATGGAAACAATCAGGATTGCTGAAGCTGAAGTTGCTTCTGCAGATAATAACGGGGCTATAACAGTTGTGAAGTAAATTGATTTATGCGGGTGTATTTATCATATATGCAGAAATATTTATCAATATTTTTCTTATATAAATTAAATGCACCTCTTAAGTAATCTCAAAATACCATAAAAAAGGCTTACCGGACTAAATAATCCGACAAGCCTTTTTTCATTAATAATCCATATCATATCCGCCTGGAGCTGCAGGCGGAGTCTTTTCCTTCTTAGGCTTTTCTGCTACCGTACTTTCTGTAGTAAGTATCATTGTAGCAATAGATGCGGCATTCTGGACTGCGGTTCTTGTAACTTTTGTAGGGTCAACAATACCGGCCTGAATCATGTTTACATATTCTTCCTTCAAAGCATCAAAACCAATACCTTTAGGACTGTTCTTAACCTTATCAACAACAACTGAACCGTCAGTACCGGCGTTGATTGCAATCTGTTTCAGGGGTTCTTCAAGTGCTTTCATGATAATCATTCCTCCGGTCTTTTGGTCTCCTTCCAGATCTTCTATAAACTTGCTGATTTCAGGAATAGTATTGATGTAAGCGGTTCCGCCACCGGCCACAATTCCTTCTTCAATGGCGGCTCTGGTAGCATTTAGTGCGTCTTCGACTCTTAGTTTTTTGTCTTTCATTTCGGTTTCAGTTGCAGCGCCAACCCTTATTATTGCTACTCCACCGGAGAGTTTTGCAAGTCTTTCCTGTAATTTTTCCTTATCATAATCTGATGTGGTTAATTCAATCTGCTTCTTGATAGATTCCACTCTCTTCTTTATATTTGAAGAATCACCAGCACCGTCAACAATTAAGGTGTTTTCCTTTTCTACCTTAACAGATTTGGATCTGCCAAACCATTCAAGTTCTATATCTTTAAGGTCCATACCTGTATCATCGGAAATAACCTGACCGCCTGTAAGAATTGCTATATCCTGAAGCATTTCCTTTCTTCTGTCACCAAAGCCTGGAGCCTTAACAGCTACACATTGCAGTGTCCCTCTTAACTTGTTTACTACAAGTGTCGCAAGAGCTTCACCCTCAATATCCTCGGCGATAATTAGAAGTTTTCCGCTGTTATTTACAACAAATTCAAGGGCAGGCAATAAGTCTTGAATATTGCTTATCTTCTTATCGGTTATAAGTATAAAAGGATTTTCGAGAACAGCCTGCATTTTTTCCGTATCAGTTACCATATATGGTGAAATATAACCTCTGTCAAACTGCATGCCTTCTACGACTTCAATATATGTTTCAGAAGATTTTGATTCTTCAATAGTAATAACACCGTCTTTTGAAACTTTTTCCATTGCATCCGCAATGAGCGTGCCTATTTGTTCATCACTGGATGAAATAGCAGCTACAAATACCATATCTTCTCTGCCCTTAATCTTTTCACTACGTTGTTTTAGTAATTCAACAACCTTATTAACAGTTTTATCCATTCCTTTTTTTAATATCATAGGATTTGCACCAGAAGCCACGTTCTTAAGGCCTTCTCTTACTATGGCCTGAGCAAGAAGGGTAGCAGTAGTTGTACCGTCACCGGCAATATCATTTGTTTTACTTGCAACTTCCTTTACAAGCTGAGCACCCATATTTTCGTAAGGGTCTTCCAGCTCAATTTCTTTTGCAATAGTTACACCATCATTAACAACCTGCGGTGAACCAAATTTTTTGCCCAAGACAACATTTCTTCCTTTTGGCCCAAGTGTTATTTTAACTGTATCAGCCAGCTTGTTTACTCCTTTTTCCATAGCCTTTCTGGCATCCTCATCAAAAAGAATTATTTTTGCAGCCATAAACAATCCCTCCATCATTACTTCAATTTTGTTTATTAGCACTCTATTGCAACGAGTGCTAATAGTTATAATTTTATTTATTTTGTATTGTTCTGTCAAGAGGTATTTTAATAAATCGTGGTAAAATCCAGGCCTGCTTTGTAAGCTGAGTTTAAAGCTTCCGGCTGATTCCGAATTTCCCCTTTTTTATCAATTCCGGGGAAAAATAATTCTCCTGCACACTTTATATCCAGTGAAACCATAAAACTACGTATCACAAGCCGGGAATTAATAAAATATTTGTCAACGGTCATAGCACCGGCAGAAATATAGAACCCCTTTTTCCCAGGTGCTTTCTGTTGTTGCTTTAGAATGAATTTCCTGACCCAGAAAGCTTGTCCTCTATCAATAAAGGTTTTCAACTGTGCAGTTACAGATGCAAAATATATAGGAGAGGATAATATGAGACCATCTGCTTTTTCAATATGCTCATATATACTCCAAATATCATCATTAAATACACATATCCCGGTTTTATAGCATTTACAGCATCCAGTACAAGGTTTTAAAAGCATGTCCCTTAATTTAAATTTAACCACTTTTTCTTGTGTCTGTACTGCATCAAGAAAAGTATCCATTAAAATATCGGTATTTCCGTCAGTTCGTGGACTTCCGTATACAGCAACAATCATTCGTAAATCCTCCGTCTCTATAGTGTATGCAGGTATTGTATTGTTAGTGTTTTTAACCCTTTTTTCACATATAAATAGGATATCACAAAATTCTAATACTTAAAACAGGGACTATTGCAGGGGTAAGGTAAAAAATGATGACATTAGTAAATAATTAGGTTATAATATAAAGTAAATAAAAACTGGTGGTTATATCTTCAGGTATTTATTGAAACGGTGTTAAGCAATCCGATTTATTTTAAATATTAGCTTATTATTAAGGGGTTAAAAATGAGAGCAAAACAAATACTTTTGGATTTTGTTAAAGAACATAAGTGGAGATATTTAGTAGGATTTATTTTTCTCCTTGTTACGTCCATAATTACATCTGTAATGCCGAAAATAATTGGTTTAATAACTGATAGCCTGAAAGATAGAGCACCTGCTTCAGTCGTTTATAAGTATCTATTTCTTCTGGTGCTGGGAGCTGCAGGCATTTTTATTTTCAGATTTATCTGGAGGTATTTTTTAGTAGGAAATTCACGTTATCTGGAATGTCATTTAAGAGCAAAGCTTTTCGAACATCTCCAAACTCTTCCGGTAAATTTCTACAATAATAGTAAAACAGGTGATCTTGTAGCTTATGCAATAAATGATATACAAGCAATCAGACGTACATTTGCATTCGGATTGACGGCTATACTTGATGGTGTTGTAGTAAATACTATATCAATTGTTTTAATGGCAAAAACAATAAACCCTATTCTTACAATTATGGCGTTAGCTCCTGCGCCGGTTATTGTATTTGTTATAACAAAACTAAGAAGGAAAATACGAGAAAGGTTTACTGAAGTACAAAAAGCATTTGCTCAAATTTCTGAGAAGGTTCAGGAAAACATATCAGGAATTAGGGTAATTAAAGCCTTTGCGCAGGAGAAGGAGGAAACTGCAGATTTTGATAGCTACAGCATGAAAAGGGTAAATACACACATGAAATTGATAAGGATTTCAGCGGCTCTTGGTCCTGTAACTCAGATTTGTTTTGGAATCAGCTTTGTTTTCTTTATAATATATGGAAGTGAGCTTGTTGGTAAAGGCATAATTTCCTTAGGGGATTATGTTGCATTCAACTCGTATATTTCTGTAATTATGGGGCCCATATTGAATATAGGAAGATTAGTAGAAGTATGGCAGCAAGGAATTGCATCTTCAAAGCGGCTTGATACAATTTTTGATGTTAAAAGTGAGTTTGAAAGCTTGGAAAAACAGGATGATAAGGCTATAGATGAGAAACGCGAAATCAAAGGCAGCATAGAATTTATAAATCTTACTTTTAAATATCCCGGAACAGCAAAAAGAGTACTTAAGGATATAAATCTAAAACTTGATGAAGGTCAGACTCTGGGCATATTGGGTAAAACAGGCTGTGGTAAAACGACTCTGGCCAATTTGCTGCTAAGGCTTTATGATGTTAAGCCCGGCCATATTTTTATTGACGGACGGGATATAAATAGCATACCTGCAAATATATTAAGAGAGAATATCGGTTATGTTCCCCAGGACAATTTTCTGTTTTCTACAAGTATTAAAGAAAATATCGAGTTTTTCAGGCATATATATAGGGATTGGGAAGTTATGGAAGTGGCTAAGATGGCGGGAGTATATGATGATATAATATCATTTCCCGATGGGTTTGACACAATAATCGGGGAAAGAGGGGTTACACTTTCAGGCGGACAAAAGCAGAGGGTTTCAATTGCAAGGGCACTTATAAAAAATCCCCCGGTATTAATACTCGATGACAGTTTATCTGCTGTAGATACAAAGACTGAAGAAGAAATCCTCGGTAATATTAAGAAGGTTCTTGCAAACAAAACCGGAATTATAATTTCTCACAGAGTTTCAACTATAAAGCATGCTGACCAGATAATTTTTATGGACAGGGGAAGGATTATTGAGAGAGGAACACATGAACAATTGATTGATATGAAGGGTAAATATTATGAGTTATATGTTTCGCAGACAGAAACCCAAACCAGGGAATTATCTGAGGAGGGGTGTAATAATGGAAGTAGATAATGTACCAAAAACTAAAACCATATCGGAGCAAAAATCAGGCAAAAAAAATAAAACCCAGTTCATAAGGTTGTTGAAATATTTCAAACCTTATATCCCATTGGTCTTGCTCAGCATATTATTTGCATTTTTAATAAATGGGGCCGTAATTGCAAAGCCATATATTATAAAATACATAATTGATGAATATCTTGCAAAAGGTAACTATGATTTCAAGATATTCAGGCTGGCAGGAATATTATATTTTCTGGTGGTGCTGATAGGGGCAGCATTCGATTATGTTGAAGATTATATGCTCACATATGTTGGACAAAAGATAATGAGTGATATAAGGAAGCAGCTTTTTGAACATATTCAAACTATGTCTATGAAATTTTTTGACAGGAATTCCACAGGAAGAATTTTAACAAGAGTGACCAATGATGTAGAATCGCTTAATGAACTTTTTTCAGGTATGATTGTTAATGTTATAAGGGATTTTATAATGCTGGCAAGCATAGTTGTCGCAATGATATTAATGAATGCCAAACTTGCTTTATTAAGTATGTGCAGCATACCTTTAATTATAATTATAACTGTGATTTACCGCAAAGCAGCAAGAAAAAACTTTTTAAAGATGAAATCAATGATTGGAAAGATAAATGGCTTCCTCGCTGAGAACATATCGGGAATGAAGCTTGTTAAAATTTTCCACAGGGAAAAGGAAAAATATGAGGAACTTGAAAACTTTGACAAAGAATACTTTGCTTCAAGTTTAAGGGAAGTAATATTAAATAGCTTCAGCAGACCTATTGTAGAAGTAATTAACACTCTCACTATAGCGCTTATAGTCTGGTACAGTATAGGGAGGATAGGCTCAGGTGCACTTGAGATAGGGGTACTTTATGCGTTTATAACTTATTCAAAACAGTTCTTCCGACCAATAAATGACATAGCTGACAAGTATACATCAATTCAATCGGCACTAATATCCTCCGAGAGGATATTCGAGATAATGGACAACCATGAATATATTGAGGATTTAAAGACTGGGGTTCCTATAGATAAGCTGGAGGGCAGAATAGAATTTAAAAATGTCTGGTTTGCATATAATGAAGAGGAATGGGTATTAAAAGATGTAAGTTTTACAGTCGAATCAGGTCAAACTATTGCTTTTGTTGGAGCTACAGGTTCCGGGAAATCTACAATAATTAATCTTATTGCAAGATTTTACGATATACAGAAGGGCCAGATATTAATTGATGGTGTAGATATTAAAGAATACAATTTGCGAGACTTAAGAAGGCACATTTCCGTTGTTATGCAGGATGTATTCCTTTTCTCGGGTAGTATTAAGTCCAATATTCGATTGAAGAACACTTCTATCACGGATGAAGATATTAAACATGCAGCAGAACTGGTATGTGCAGATAAATTTATAGAATCACTTCCCGGGAAATATGATGAGGAAGTAAAGGAACGAGGAGCTACCTTTTCTGCCGGGCAAAGGCAGTTAATATCTTTTGCCAGGGCAACCGCATTCAAACCTTCCATTTTTGTACTTGATGAAGCTACTGCAAGTATAGATACGGAGACAGAGCTTGCTATACAAAATGCCATGTCAAACATTTCCGGAGGGAGGACTACTATAATTATTGCTCACAGACTATCTACCATTAGAAATGCAGATAATATTATTGTTATTCATAAAGGCAGGATCAGGGAAATGGGTACACATGATGAACTGCTTGATAAGAGAGGAATATACAGGCAGCTCTACGAAAAACAGCTAAATACAGAAGCAGAAAAATGTGTAACAGTTTTTTAGGAAATAATATGCATTTGTATAAAAATTTATAAAAAATAGTGGTAAATTTCTTACAAATATTATAAGATAACATCATATACAATTTGATGTATGCAAAAATGACTTGGTCACAGGCCATTAATATACCGAATATACCAATTTATTAAAGGTGGTAAAAGGCCGGGGGGAATTTTTGTGAAGGTTGCGAAGAATTTAAATGTATTAAAAGTTTATCTTATGGTTTTGTTAATAATTTTAATTTTTGCATGTTGCAGCATTAGAGGCGATAATTGCAAATTTCTGACCTTTAATGATAATTGTGCCATACCTGAAATTGAAAAAGGGTTTTTGGATTTAAGAGGCTGGAATTTTGATAAAAGCGGTGTTATAAGACTTAATGGAGAATGGGAGTTTTACTGGGAGCAAATTATAAATCCCGGAGAATTTGATGAAAGCAAACATAAAGAATTTATAAGCCTTCCCAGGTCATGGAATGGCTTTAATATTAATGAAAAGGTATTGCAGGGAGACGGATATGCTACCTTTCGCTTAATTTTAATGCTGGATTCCAATCTGGAATTTGCGGGACTGGAAATACCTCCTATAAAATCGTCTTATAATATATGGATAAACGGAAAGCTTTACAATAAAGTTGGGGTAGTTGGAAGCAATGCAGAAGAATTTTATCCTAAATACTATTCGGACATAGTATACTTCACACCTGACAAGGCTAATACAGAAATTGTCATACAGGCGGCAAACTTTATGCATGCAAAGGGTGGTATCTGGCAACCGGTTGTTCTAGGTACGGCTTATCAGATTAAAGCTTTAAGGGAAAAGCAGCTTGCCATAGATATGTTTTTGTTTTCAAGCCTGCTAATTATTGCAGTTTACAATATACTAATATATTTAACAAGCAAAAAGGATAAATATGCACTTTACCTTGGTTTATTCAGCTTGCTTATATCAGGAAGATCAATACTTACAGGTGGAATAGACTTTATCCAGACGATAAGAGACATTAATCAGGAGCGCATCCTTAAATTGGAATATCTTACCCTTGGCCTCGGCGTTACATTCTTCACTTTATATATTGACAAAATATTTCAGGTAAAAAAAATTAATAGTGAAGATAATAGGGTAAGTAATAAAAAAAGCAGCAAAATAAATTTTAATAGCAAAATATATAATGTAATGAAGTACTTTTTATATTATTCAGGAATACTGTTTTCTGTTTTTGTAATATTGATGCCTGCACGGATATTCAGCAGGTTTTTGATAGCTTTTCAAATTATAATAGTAGTTGCAGCAGTTTATTTTATATCCTTCTTCACCTATACATTAATTGAAAAGAAAGAAAAGGCTTATCTGATTCTTGCAGGTTCAATATTCTTCTTTGGAACAATTATTAACGACATACTATATTATAACTCATTAGTATTCACAAGAGGTATTACACCTTTGGGCCTGCTGGTCTTTATAGCTGTGTGTTCTCTTTTGCAGCCTGTAAATTTCTCCTGGTATATTAAAAATTTACGTGAGATGACCGGTCATGCTATTAGTGTATATGGAAGAGGAACTGAAAAAGATAACAATTTATTAAAAAAAACTACAGTTGATTTATCAGAAGAGCTTGCATCAACTTTGGAGCTTAATAAAGTACTGGAACGATTACTTGTAAAATTAAAAGGTGTGCTTGGCTTTGACGCAGGTATAGTAATGCTTAAAGAAGGAGATATGTTAAAAGTATACTATAAGTTGGGATGTATGAATGAGAACAAGGCTGGATGTTTGAATGAGAACATTAAAAATGGAATTACAAAAGAATTGACAGACCATAAACTTATATATACTGTTGTTGAAAGCCGAAAACCTCTTATAATAGAAAATGAAAACGACCATTTTTCCATATTCGGAGAAGAAAATTATTTCATTAAATCAGTTTTAGCATTACCAATAGAAAAAAGCAGCGAAGCATTAGGTATTATTATCCTAATGAGTACAGAGGAAAATTACTTTAATGAACATAATGCTGAAATTGCTTTTAATTTTACTTCCCGGTCGGCAATGGCTATAGAAAATGCAAAGCTTTTCAGTGAAGTAAAGAGACTTGCAAGTGAAGATGATCTTACCCAAATATATAACCGCAGATATTTTTTCGAACTGGCAGAAAGAGAATTCAAACACCATAAAAGATATAAGGATTTAAAGCCTCTTTCAGTCATAATGCTTGATATTGACGATTTTAAATGTATTAATGACACATATGGACACTATGCTGGAGATGTTGTTCTGAAAAAAGTAGCAAAAGTATGCAGGGATGTTTTACGCGAAACTGATTTAGTGGGACGCTATGGTGGAGAGGAATTTGTAATGCTTCTACCGCATACGGAGAGAACGGAGGCATGTATTGTAGGGGAACGGCTGCGTAAAAATTTAGCCAACTGCCCATTTCAATATAATGATGAGTTGATAAATGTTACAGTAAGTATGGGGTTGGCAGTTATGGATGAAAATATGAGAGACCTTGATGAACTTATGATTAAGGCAGATAAAGCTTTGTATATGGCTAAAGATAAGGGTAAGAATTGTATAGTGACCTTGCCTTAATGGGTGCATTTTGTGGTTCATTTTCTGGTGCATTTTCTAGATATAAGGAGATATTTACCATGGGCTGCCGTTAAGGTGCTTAGAGCCTTTAAATTCAGCTACGGGCAAAATTACACTCACAAAATAACTTACCTTATACCTTCATTTCCAATAATCCATACTACAAATCTCTCATAGTACCTGGTAAAGGGTAGAAACAACAGTGCACTCAATATATTAAATAATGTATGGGCATTGGCAACCAGTCTGGACATATCCTGCCCTATCATAACAGTAAATTTTTTTACCAATTCTGAAAAAGGACTTAGCAATGCAAGCGCAGTGAGACTTCCAATAATATTATATAAAACATGTGCCCAAGCGGTACGTTTAGCGGATATTGTGGTATCTATGCTTGCTAAAACTGTTGTGAAGCAGGTTCCGATATTGTCTCCCAGAACTAAGCCCAGGGCGGCATCAAAGCTTATAAAACCTGAGTTAAAAAGAACAATAGTAAAACCAACGGTGGCACTGCTGCTGTGAACAATCATCGTAGCAAGCATACCTACGATAATTCCAAGATATGGATTTTTACCATACTTAAGAAAAATGTCCCTGACAAATTCACTTTTCTCCATGTAAGGCATGCTCCAACCAAGTATATTTATCCCCAAAAGCATTAATCCAAAACCTATGGTTGCTCTGCCAACGTTCCTAACAGAATATTTTTTACCCAATAACTTAATAGCCAATCCAAGAGATATAAAGGCAGGGGCAAAGTCAGTAATCTTAAAGGACATAAATTGAGCTGTAATAGTAGTGCCAACATTTGCACCATAAATAATTCCAATAGCCTGGCTAAACCCTATTATGCCAGTATTAACAAGGCCTACGGTAATCACAGTTACTGCAGTACTGCTCTGCACAAGAGCAGTGATTATTGTTCCGGTTAAAAAAGCCATAGGTACATTCTTTGTGAAGCGTGTTAATACGTGACGTATACGGTGCAAATTTATTTTTTCCAACCCATCGCTTATTAAGTTTACTCCGTATATTAAACATGCACTTCCTGCTACTATGTTTACAAGTATAATTATTATAGTCGCCAAATTTTACCTCCAATATGCCAAATAGGTTCTCCCAGATGAGGATGCCAAATGGGGACAGTCCTCTATATATGCTATATATGTGGGGACAGTCCTCTACT
>DAOSDD010000044.1:0-22560 GCA_035362115.1 Clostridiales bacterium
GGCCTGGTTTTAGCCATGTCCCGGAAGATAGCCCTGGCTGATAAATCAGTTAAGACTCCGTAATGCTTTTTCTCTGGCTTTTTATGCACCTTCAATAACCAGCGGAGTTGCTATGTCGGTTGTTTGGCTGTATTTTTTCTCTAATGACCGCTACGGACTTATCAATAATATCCTTATTAATCTTGGAATTACCAGCGAGCCTATATTATGGACAATGGATCCTAAATATATATTGTCAGTAGTTATTTTTATTTCAATATGGATGAGTATGGGTACGGGTTTTTTGGTATTTTTGGCAGGCTTGCAAAATGTACCAAAAGAGTATTATGAAGCGGGAGCAATTGATGGAATAAAGAATAAATTCCAAGAATTGTGGCTTATTACTTTCCCAACCCTAAAACCTCAGTTGTTATTTGGTGCCATCAATTCGATTGTGGGCTCCTTTGGAGTATTTGATATAGCAGTATCCGTAGCAGGCATGCCAAGTCCAAACTACGCTGCTCATACCATTGTAGCTCATTTATATGACTATGCTTTTATCCGCTTTCAGATGGGATATGCTTCTACAGTGGCAATTGTACTATTTCTTATGACATTTCTAATGGGACGGCTTGTAATGAAAATGCTCTCATCTAAAGATATATAAGGAAGAGGAAGGAGAAAATTGAGAATGAGTAATGAAACTTCAATGGAATACCCTGTAAAAATCATCAAGCGATTAAGGGGAAGTCATAGCACCCGGCCAATCCGCTCTTATAAGTCAAATATGACTCTACCCGAGGTATTGCTTTACATATTTATGATACTTCTTGTAGGATTTACAGCACTACCCCTTGTTTACATGATAAGTACAGCTTTCAAGCCTTTGGACGAACTGTTTATCTTTCCACCCAGATATCTGGTAAGAAAACCAACTATACAGAATTTCCATGACCTGGTTATTTCGCTGGGCAGTTCTACAGTACCTTTTGCAAGGTATATATTCAACAGCCTTTATGTAACTGTTATTACCGTAACATGCACCGTGATAGTGTCATCTCTGGGAGCCTATGGCCTGGTTAAGCATAAACCCAGGGGTTCAAAGGCTATTTTCAATTTTATTATAGCAGCCTTGATGTTTTCACCTCATGTAACGCAAATACCAAGATATATGGTAGTAAATTCTCTTGGCTTGATAGATAGTTATTGGGCACTTATCATTCCCAATATTGCTGTGGCATACAACTTCTTTTTGATGAAGCAGTTTACTGAACAATTTCCCAATGAGCTTCTGGATTCATCAAGAGTTGACGGGGCAAATGAATGGATAGTATTCTGGAAGATTGTAATGCCGTCACTAACCCCGGCTTGGTCTACTCTTGTGGTGTTTTCCTTTGTGAGCAACTGGAATGATTACTTTTCTCCTCTGATTTATATTACCAGCAGAGCGAAGAAGACTCTTCCCCCGGCCCTCCAAACAATCGGAGCTGGAGGGTCTATTGCAAGAGCAGGTGCAGTTGCAGCTGCGACATTATTAATGACCTTGCCTACTGTCATAATATTTACATTCATGCAGTCAAAGGTCATGGAGACTATGACTTACTCAGGAATTAAAGGATAAAGGAGGGAAATAAGTGAGAGCGTTTAAATCAAAAAAAGCAATGTCCTTTCTTTTGGTAATTGTAGTGGTAATATTGATAGTCAATAGCATTGCTTTCGCTGAAAGCCGTGATTATATTCTTGATGGCAATGAAAGAATACCGATTCCGGAAACCTATATTTTGAAGCATGTAATTAACAGGCTGGAAAACGCAGGTGAGGAGGTTAAATATTTCAATGATGCTGACGACCTCTTCATAAATAAAGAGGGATACCTTTTTGTTGCTGATACCGGCAATAACAGGATTGTTAAGCTGACCGCCGATGGAAGGCTTGTTGCTGTTTTCAAGGGATCTGAAAATAAGCCTTTTAACTCGCCAATGGGTGTATATGCTGATGAGTTTGGCAATATGTATGTAGCGGATACAGGAAACCAACGTGTTGTTCATCTATCTGCCGACGGGGAATTTGTTGAGGAGTTTTTAAAACCTGAGTCTGAATTGTTAGGTGCTTCATATACATTCAGTCCATCAAAGCTGTGTATTAGCCCAACTGGTTATTTATATGTTACTAAAGGACAAAACGTTATGACTATAGATGCATATAATCGTTTTCGGGGTTTTATGGGGCAAAATGAGATAGGATTCAAACTGCTTGATGCTATACTCAGGATGTTTGCATCTCAAGAACAGAAAAGAGCAATTGCCAAGCGTACAGCAGCAGCATACTTAAACCTGACGATGGATGAAAAAGGTATGCTGTATGCAGTAACTATGGATTCGGCAGATGGGGAAATTAAAAAGCTAAACTCTATTGGTGAGAACATCTACCGGAAATATGGAGGAATACAACAGGATATGAAGTTGCTAAGCCTGGATTTTATTACAAAAATGAAATTAAAAAGTACGAGTTTTGTATTCGGTGAAAGAAAAGACGAAGAAGGAAAATCAATTAAGCCTTTTTTCAAAGATATTGCAGTTGACAAAAATGGTGTTGTAACTGTAATTGAACAGCAGACTGCGAAAATATATCAATATGATCAGGAAGGTAATTTATTAACGGTGTTCGGGGGTAAAAAAGCCCAAAAAGGTGGTTTCTCCATTCCAACATCTCTGGCAGTGGATCCACAAGGGTGTATTTATGTACTGGACCGGGGGTTAGGAAACATCCAGGTATTTGAGCCTACAAGATTTATTAAATTAGTACATAACGCAGTAAAATTATATTCTGATGGAGATTATGACAGATCATATGCTGCCTGGCAGGAAGTTCTAAAAACTCATGAGAACTACCGGCTTGCACATGAAGGCCTTGCAAAGACTCTTTTCAAACAAAAAAAATGGAAGGATGCCATGGAAGAGTTTAAAGAAGCTGATGACAGAAACGGCTACTCAAAAGCCTATATTGAATACCGGTATTATATTTTCCGTAAATACTTTACACTGGTGGTTTTATGTATTGCGGCCATTGTTGTTGGATTAATATATTTCATTAAAGGTATCCGCAAGTTATCGGAAAGCGGCCTGGAGCAATTTAGAAATGGAGGAACTAAACTCTTCAGCATATGTGACGTTCTAAAGTTTTCAACAGCAATAATATTCCATCCTGTTGAAACTTTTGAACTAATAAAGAGCAACAGGGAGCGTATAAGTGTTAAGCCTGGAGTGATAATTCTTTTACTGGCGTTTGTTTCCAGAATATTATATATGTTTGTTGTGCATTATCCTCTGGCAGATATTGATTTGCGTGATTCCAATATTATACTTGAAGCGGTTAAGTTATTGCTTCCGGTAGTTACCTGGGTTGTTGCCAGTTTTGCCATTACTGCAATTACAGACGGTGAATCAAAAATAAATGAGATATTTATTGCATCTTCTTTCTGCATGATACCATATATTTTGATAAACACTCCATTAGCCCTGTTATCAAATATATTATCAAGGGGTGAACAAACGTTGTATGGATTTATTCAAAATGGCACATGGATTTGGATATTGATTCTGTTCTTTATTCAGGTAAAAATACTAAATGATTATAAAACACCTAAGACAACAGCAACTTGTGTAGTGAGTGCCCTGAATATGGGCCTTATATGGGCTGTTTGTCTGATGATTTATGTTTTATCAGGCAGATTGGTTGAATTTATTACAGGTATTATTCAGGAAATAAAGATGATAGTTATTTGAAAGGAGGGGGTATTGTATAATGTTGGTTAAAAAACAAAATGGAAATAAAGCATTGGTTCTTATAGTGAGCTTAGCATTATTACTGACAGCAAAATTTCCCTTAAAGAGCGAAGCAGCTCCTTTAAATGTACAACTAAGCGGCGAATATGTAGAAGCGTTGAAAACTGAAAGCCTTTTACTGTACTGCAATTTGAATACAGGAGCGATAGCAGTATTTGACAGAAGAAATGGGCATATGTGGAAATCCACGATAGACATTGAATCTGATGAGGGTGCTTTTAAAAATGTTGGTGTATCCTGGAAGAAATCCATGTCATCTCTTTTTGCAATTAGTTATATTAATATGAATAAAAATGATGTAATTATAGAAAAAGCATTTTCTACTTCAGATGCAGACGATATAAAAGTTACCTTTCCTAATAATAAAGTAATGATGGAATATTCTTTTGGCAAGCAGGGAATCAAAGTAGCGGTTGAAATAATGCTGGAGGGGGACAATTTAGTTGTGAAAGTCCCTGTAGATAAAATTGAAGAAAATGATGTATACGGGTTGATAGCATTAGAACTTATGCCATTTTTCGGAGCTTCTGACAGAAGTGTAGATGGATACATTTTTTACCCCGACGGGTGCGGAGCTATTATGAAGTTTGAAAATGTTGAAAAACGTCCTAAAGATTCAAAGCCTTATAAGGCATTTATTTACAGCCCTGAAGAGGTAAGTTTGAAGGAATATGGACAAATGAAAAAAGATCAGCAATATCAGGCGTCATTACCTGTTTATGGTATAAAAAATGGAGATAATGCTTTTCTTGCTGTTGTAACAAAAGGAGAGGAAGAAACAGCTATTCAAGTAAGTCCTGAGGGCTATGCAGTTAACTTGAACTGGGCCGGTGTTGAGTTTAAATATAGGCATTTTTATAATCTGATACTTTCTAATATTACTATTAATGGAAAGGACATAGCTAAAAAAACTACAAGCAGCAAACCGGATAAAGAGTTAGTATTGCAGGATCATGAAGTGCGTTTTATGTTTATTGCAGGTCAAAACGCAAATTACAGTGGAATGGCTAATTCCTATAGAGAGTACTTAATTAAAAATAATCAATTGAAACAAGCTGTAAAACCTGATGGCAATATACCATTGGCTCTGGATATTTTTATGGGTATAAAGGAAAAAAGAATGCTATTTGATAAGTTTATTACCATGACAAGCTTTGAGCAGGCAAAAATTATTACGGAAAAATTTTTGAGCAATGGAGTAAAAGAGCTACAAATAAACTTAATAGGATGGAGCAAAGGAGGATATGGAGCTTATCCTGTTAACTGGCCGCCGGAACGTCTGCTGGGCGGGATTTCAGGGTTAAATAAATATCTTGGATACACAAAGGAAAATAATGTAAGTGTTTTTTTACAAGCCGGTTTTCTCCATGCCCTTGGGGATAACGGAGGGTTTTCCCAAAAAAATGATATAGCTATACAAGGAAATAGTCTTCCTGTTACTAATATTGATAAAAATAGATTTATTTTAAATCCATTTTCCGCCTTTAACAGGTTCACAGAATTCCTGAAAAAACTTAATACCTTTCCCTACGCAGGAGTGGCGCTGGAAGATTTGGGGGAGTTTGTATATCATGATTATAATAAAAAGCAGCCATCCGGAAGAAATGATACAGTACAAAAATGGAAGGATATTCTCAATGCTTCTCTCATAGAGGAAAAGCCATTGGCAGTAGGCGGCGGCAATGCATATGTACTGAAATATGCCGACAGACTGTTTAATATACCAGTTAATAGTTCAAACTACCATATTAACGACGAAACCATTCCATTTTATCAAATGGTGGTTCATGGAATGATACCATATACTTCAGAACCGGGTAATTTATTTTTCGATCCTGTAAAACAAAAGCTGCAGTGGGTTGAGTACGGGTGTATGCCTTATTTTGAGCTGACTTATGAAAGTGCAATTCAATTGAAGCATACAAAATATAACCGGTTGTTTAATTCAAATTACGAAAGCTGGCTTCAAACTATTACAGAAATATATGAAGAATTCAACCAGAGACTAAAAGGAATATGGTCTGAAAAAATGGCAGAACATAAAAAAGTAAATGACAAACTGGTGAAAATCCGCTATAGTAATGGAACCACTATTTACATCAACTATGATGAAAAAGAAACATATTATGATGGTTATGTAATTGAAGCACAAGATTATTTAATAGTGGAGAAAGGAAGTGGATTTTAATGAAAAAATTCCGGATTGGAGCAGAAAAGAGAAATATTCTTGAAGGATACATCTTTGTCTTGCCATTTATTCTGGGAACATTAATATTCTTTGCATTTCCTTTGTATATGTCAATTAAGCTAAGTTTTGGAAAATTACAGAGGATAGAGGGCTTTATAATAAGATGGATAGGATTTGGTAATTACTTAAAAGCATTTATTACTGATACTAAATTCATTCCCATGTTTGTTGGCGTGTTTCGTCATACATTAATTAAAGCACCATTGACAATTATATTTGCATTAATTATAGCAATATTAATAAATAAAAATGTGAAATTCAGGGGCTTTTTTAGAACAGTATTCTTTATTCCGTTTTTACTGGGAATGGGAGAAGTAATGAAGCAGTTATTAGGTCAGGGGGTTGATAGGCAGGTTGTTTCTATTTCAGGTGGGAGACTTTTACCCAGGGAATTGCTGATGTACTTGGGTCCTAAGGTTGTAGAAGCAATTGACAGCTTTTTTGGTATAATAATAGTTGTCCTATGGGGTTCGGGGGTTCAAATACTACTATTTCTGTCAGGGCTCCAGAGTATTCCCGCTTCATTATATGAGTCTTCCAAAGTGGATGGAGCAACTGAATGGGAAATGTTTTGGAAGATCACTTTTCCAATGATATCTCCAATTTTACTCTTAAATATTGTATATACATTAATTGCTTCATTTACCGACATAACCAATCCGATACTGGAATACATTCAAAATCTTGCCTTTAAAGGGATGGAGTTTGAATATGCAGCAACCATCGGGTGGATTTATTTTGTTTTTATTATAATATTGGTTATGCTGGTTTTCATTTTGCTTAGGAATTATGTATATACTACTGATGCAAAGGAGGCTAAAAGAAATGACAGAAGAAGCAGCTACTAAAAAATGGAGAACTTCTAATAATAAGACACAATATTCGATTCCCGGATTCATAAGGAATATGCAGGAAAGGATGGCGGAAAGAAGAGCATTAAAACTGAGTGATAGAGTGTTTAGAATAGGAACATATATCTTGCTTTTTGATCTGGCGTTTGTTTTTCTCTTTCCGTTTTTTTACATGATAGTAACATCATTAAAAACCAATGCGGATTTGTACAATTTTACTGTTAACTGGGTACCAAGAACTGTTAAAATTCAAAACTATGTTATAGCTTTTAGAGCTCTTGATTATATAAAGTACCTTAAAAACTCCCTGATATTGACATTGCTAGGGACTGCAGGACATATACTTGCGTGTTCATTTATAGGGTACGGGTTTGCAAGGTATGATTTCCCGGGAAAAACATTGCTTTTTTCCATAGTTATTTTAAGTCTTATTGTTCCTGTCCAAACAATTATAATTCCTCAATATATGATATTTTGTAACCTGAAGTGGCTTAATACATATCTTCCAATGATAGTTCCCACATTTTTCGGTTATGGGTTGAAAGGTGGTCTCTTCATATTTATATTCCGCCAGTTTTATCTGGGACTTCCAAAAGCATTGGAGGACGCTGCGAAAATTGATGGATGCGGTTTTTTCAGAACTTATTGGAATATAGTACTACCAGTAGCCCAATCGGCTTTACTGGTGACTTTGGTGTTATCATTGGTATGGCATTGGAATGACTTTTATGAACCTTCCATCTATATAAGCAAGATGATGAAGACTCCATTGCCTTCCAGGCTTAATGAACTGGTTAATTTAGTAAATACTCCTCCGTCAGAGGAGATTTTTGACAGTTTGATTGAATTGGAAGCCATGGAAGAAGAGATGGCTATCAATAATGCCGTACTGATGGCCGGAACATTTCTTGTGGTGATTCCTGTAATGACTGCTTTTGCATTTCTTCAAAGCAAGTTTATGCAAGGAATTGAGCGCACTGGGCTTGTAGAATAAAGTAATAAAATATATACTTGACAAAAAAAATAACTTTGAGGACAAAAAAGGTAGTTTAATATAATACTGCATTGATGTATGCTTTATTATAAGGAAATTGTACTATGCTGCAGCAGGTATAATTGTATCTACAACAATATCAATAACTAAAATTATACAACTAGGTATTTGGACACGTCAATAACAAATTTTGATCTTTGAAGGAGGTATTTTAATGAAAAAGAGTTTCACAATTATGCTGGTATTAATGATTTTACTTACATCATTTACAGGTTGTGTGAAAAAGACCGATTCAAATGATGCAAATGTACAAACGAGTGGGAAGAGCAGTGAAAAACCCGTTCAAAGCACGAAAGAGGTAAGCAATTTTAATCCTGTAGGATTACCTATAGTAAATGAAAAAATAACTTTAAAAATGATGGGCTCAAGACATTCTGCACAAGGACCTTGGGAAGATACTATAGTTATGAAATGGCTTGAGGAAGAAACGAATATTCATATGGATGTTTATTCAGTACCAAGTGATGTATATGCTGAAAAGAAAAACCTTGCCTTTGCCAGCGGCGACCTGCCAGATATTTTTTTCAAAGCAACTTTGAGTGTTAAAGATGAAGAGGCATATGGCTCCCAGAATCTACTTGTGTCGCTAAATGACTTAATTCCCAAATATGCTCCTAATTTTTCAAAGATATTAAAAGAAAAACCACATGTTAAAAAGGCTATTTCGTCTATTGAAGGGAAAATTTATTCTCTTCCCTATGTTTATTATACCAATTCCATGGCAAATGTCCGCTACATCAACACTAAATGGCTGGAAAATGTAGGTATGAAAATACCGGAGACCATTGATGATTTTTACCAGGCATTAAAAGCCTTTAAAGACATGGATCCAAATGGTAATAACCAGAAAGATGAAATTCCAATGACGGATGTAAATATCGGCGGTGCATCATTCTATTTGCTTCCGGCGTTTGGATTCGTCACCAGTGCCGGTAACCGATGGGATGCTAAAGATAACAAGGCAGTATATATACCTTTACAAAATGAGTATAAAGAATTCATAATATATATGAGAAAATTATATAGTGAAGGACTTTTAGACCAGAATATATTCACTCATAAAACAGCAGAACTTGATGCCAAATTGGGAGAATACAGAGTTGGTGTGATGAATGACAGCCTGGCCAAAATACCTGAAGAAAAACAGGATGAATATAGAGTGCTGCCTCCTTTGACTTCACATCTTAATAGTCAGAAAATGACATATTTGATTCCAGGGTATGTAACAGGAACTTATGCTATTACAAATAAAAATAAATATCCTGAAGCAAGTATGAGATGGGTTGATTTATTCTATTCTGAACCTAAAGATGCAATAAACGGGATCTGCGGATTCACAATGTTTAGGGGTAAAGAAGGAGAGCATTGGGTTTATGAGAATGATGAAAGAACCCTGTTTAGTCATATACCCCTTCCGGATGGCAAGAGCGGAGATTATTATTTATCGCCATTCAGAAATGGAGGAGCGCCAATGTATATCACCTCCGCACTGAGTAATAAAAATTCTTTACTATCAACAAGAATAAAAGTTGAAGGCTCAGCAGAACACTACTTTCCATATATGAACCGAGTAGGCTATCCAGGTCTAAGGTATACTGAAGATGAAAATGAGAAAAAGAACTCCATAGAAGATGAGCTTGGAAAGTATGTAAGCCAAATGGAAGTAAAATTTATCCTTGGAGAAGAACCTATAGAGAATTGGGACGCTTTCATTGAAAGAATAAAGAGCATTGGTATAGATGAAGTAATAAAAATCAGACAAACTGCTTTAGATAGATGGAATAGCTTCTAATCATAAAAAAGTTTTGGTTTTTAATGCAGTGCATTTATACAAGAATCATATATAAAGTACCTAGTGGGTGCGCCGGATAAAACTGGCGCATCTACTATGATAAATCAGATCACGGACAGCATGAATACAAAAAAGATAACTGTTTAGTTGTCAGAATTGCAAGTATGGGAGGTTATTATAAATATGTCCGTTATTCAAAGAGTATTAATAATGGTATTAGCAGTGTTAGTTATATTTGGTTCTTTAATAGGATGTAATAATTCTATACCAAACAGTCAGGGAAAACAAACTACTTTAGACGGAAAAAACCGGGAAAATGCAAATAATAAACTGGCATTGGAAAACGGGGGATTTGTTATGTATGATGATACTTCGAAGAATATTAAAATAGAAAACGAATATATAAGTTTGGAAATTAATGATGAGGGGAAATTATTAGCTTTCACAGATAAAATATCAGGTAATAGCTACCTCAATAAAGAAGAGTACTTTGTTATGGCAGCTAAAGGCAGTTTTAATAAATATTTTCCGGTAAGGGCTGCTTTTGAAAACGGAAATCTAAAGACTATAAGCACAGAAGCAGTCAATGAAGGCAAGATTAGATTTGAACTGGCAAACAGCGAAGGTGATAAAGTTGGAGCAGTAGTAGGGATTAAAGTATATAATCATTACATTTCTTTTGAAATAAATGAGATTACCAATCAGGATTCTATTAATGATATTACTTTTGCGAATTTAAATACAAATATTAACGGTACGGTGTCAACAAAAGTTAATGCCTGCTATAATAATGATTTTGCAGTTTGTGTAATGGCTCTTACACTTCCCGTCCATTGTGCTCCGGAGACTGTCGATAGCTCAACTATTCTTAATGCAAAATGTTACTCTGAATTTGGTATTAAAGGAAATAAATTTGCTATTATTGCCACCCCATTTAAGACCTTCTTAGAAACCGTACAGGAGGTTGAGGAGAATGAAAATCTTCCTTCACCTAAATTAGGCGGTAAATGGGGTAAGCTGTCCGATGATGTACGAAAATCATACTTATTTATCCGTAATTTGACAGAAGAAAATGCTGATGATGTCATAAGATTTGTTAAGGAAATGGATGCAGGAATGATTTTATTTGGTTCAGTTGTATGGAGAGCAACAGCGGGACATTATAATATCAATAAGCGAAGTTTCCCCAATGGTGTTGAAGGGATGAAAGCAGTGGTCGATAAAATCCACAGTGTCGGTCTTAAAGCAGGATTACACTTCCTTCCTGCTGAAATCACCGTCAGTGACCCTTATGTTACACCTGTGCCGGATAAAAGGCTTTATAAAGATGGTGTAGCTGTTTTAACTGCTGATATATCTAATGAAACAATAACAATAGACTGTTCGGAAGAAAAATCTGCAAACAGTGCATTTCCTATTAAAGTAATTGATGCTTATCGGGAAACAGGGACTGATGTATTGATTGATGATGAAATTATTCATTATAAAATTAAAAATATTAATAGAAGTGCCGCAGGAAAGGTTGAAATTACTTTAGAAGATTGTGTACGCGGAGCATATGGTACAAAAAAAGCTTCTCATAAATCTGGAACAAAAATATATCATTTAAGACGTGTGTATGGAAACTTTCAAATTGACCTTGAAACTACTCTGCTTGATGAGGTCAGCACAAGAATGGCAGATATATTTAATTATTGCGGCTTTGATATGATTTACTTTGATGGATCGGAAAAGCTTCAGCAGCTTCCTTCATACACAAGTCCAAACACAAATCATTGGTATTATAATGCAAAACTGCAATATACATTTTATAACAAGCTTGACCGTAAAGAAAATATTCTTGTTCAAGGCAGCAGTAATTCTCATTTTGGCTGGCACATTATTTCACGACACGCAATTGCTGATGGGAAAAAGGATATTAAAAGATCATTAGATTCTAATATGGGAAAAATAGAAGCAAATAACCGGGATTTTATACCTATTGATATTGGCTGGTATTCAATTGGAGCATCACACATTTCATATGAAGATATTGAATACATATTGTGCCGCTCTATTGGATTTAATTCTTCAGTTGGGTTTCAGGAATCATCAAGTATAGGGTCTAGAATCGCAAATGATATGGTTGAACTGATTAAAAAGTATGAAAAGTTAAGGCTTGAAAATTATTTCCCTGAAGAGGTTAAGGAAATGCTTAGAAAACCGGGCATAGATTATAAATTAATACAGGATTCGCAAGGCCGCTGGATTTTTGTGCAATGATTATATGAAAGGTATTCTTGAACCATTGTATGCTATTGAGCTGTTGAATAGCTTGAATAATTGCAATATAATGTAAACGAGGTGTTATAATTGGTAAATAAAGAAAGAATGGTAAATGAATTTATTGAGCTTGTAGAAATTGACAGCCTGTCATATAAAGAAAGAGATATGGCAGATAGATTAAAAAATAAGCTTACTGCAATAGGATATGATGTTTACGAAGATGATGCAGGGAAAAAGGTAGGGGGCAATACAGGAAATCTCATATGTAAAATTAAGGGAAACAAGGATGTGCCTGCTATAATGCTAGTAGCACATATGGATACTGTTGTACCTGGAATTGGGAAGAAAGCCGTAATTAAGGGAGATGTTATAGTATCTGGTGGAGCAACAGTTCTTGGTGCTGATGATATATCAGGTATTGAGTGTATTTTGGAAGTTGTCAGAGTCTTGAAAGAAAAGAATATAAGCCATGGAGATATTTATGCTGTGTTTACAATAGCAGAAGAAAAAGGCCTTATAGGAGCAAAAAATCTTGACTATGAAAAAATAGATGCTAAATACGGATTTGTTCTGGATGTAGGCGGGAAAAGCGGTAATGTAGCAATAAGACAACCAATAAAGCATGCCACAACAATTACTGTACTGGGTAAAGCAGCACATGCAGGTTCAAGACCTGAAGAAGGAATAAATGCGATACAGATTGCTTCGAAAGCAATAGCGGGGATGAAACTTGGAAGAATAGATTCTGAAACAACTGCCAATATAGGTATTATAAGAGGCGGGGAGGCTTCAAATATAGTATGTGACAGGGTTGATATAAAAGCCGAAGCAAGAAGCCTGAATAAAGAAAAATTAGAAACTCAAATAAATCATATGAAAGAATGTTTTCTTTCTGCTGCAAAAGAATACGGCGGCAGTATGGAATTTGAGAGTAAACAGACCAGTCCCGGTTTTAGTATGGATGAAAATGATGAAATAATAAAAATATTAAAAAAGACAGCTGAACTCACAAATTTCAACCTGAATCTGATATCTACAGGCGGTGTAAGCGACACTTGCATATTAAACAGTAAAGGTATTCAGGCAGTTAATATTTGTTCAGGAGCTGGAAAGAGTCATGCCCTTGATGAATTTGTAAGCATAAATGATATGGTTAAGACAGCAAACTTCCTATTGGCCTTAATAGAGCACGGAATTTCCTAGGCTGCAATAAATATAGGATTAACCTCTAACTCTATAGTAGAGTAAAATATTTGTACTTTAAATGAAATGAAAGGAATGGTATATATTATGAATAAAGACCAATATATTAAATGGTACTCTCCTTCACGGAAACCTTTTAGAATATACGGGTTGCCATTTTTTGAAATGGATGGGGTATATAGACGGCTTCAGTTAAACCCTCCGGAGCCTATACCAGAAGTAGTAAGCGATCTTGCAAATCATACAGCCGGGGTTCAACTGCATTTTCGGGGAAAACTCCGAAAACTTATAGTGAAGGCAAAACTGCATAAACCTGCAAATTTTGACCACATGACACCCATAGGACAGGTCGGTTTTGATTGCTACCTGAAGGAAGCAGGAGGAAAACCATGTTTCTTTTCATCAACGCGTTTTAATCACAACAACGATAGTTACGAGTATGAATTGCTTGATTTCCCTGAACCCAGAGAGTTTAACATAATAATAAACTTTCCGCTATATGTGGGAGTGCATGAGTTGCTATTAGGTGTAGATGAAGATGCTATACTTTCTGAGCCGGATTCATTGGCTGATAATGGCCGTATAGTTATATATGGAACTTCCGTAACGCAGGGTGCATGCGCAGCACGGCCAGGTATGGCACATACAAATATTTTATCACGCCGTTTAAATCGGGAAGTGATAAACCTTGGCTTTTCAGGAAGCGGCAAATGTGAGGCGGAGATGGCACTAGCTATCCGTGAAATAGAGCGGACCAGTCTTTTAATAATAGAAACGGATGGGAACTGTCCCGATGATGCATGGATTTTGGAGAAATATCCAAAGTTCATCCAGTTATATAGGGAAAGATTGCCTGGCACACCAATTTTGGTTGTATCTAGAGTGACGAGACCTCAAGCTGCAATAGTGAGTGAACAATTCAAAAAGCTTCGTGATAAAGCTGATGCACAGAGAAAGGTTGTTGACGAATGTGCAAAGAAGGGTGATAAAAATATATATTTCCGCGATGGACGGGACTTCCTAGGTGATGACTTCCATGAGTGCACTGTTGATATTGGGCATCTTACAGATTTAGGATTTATGAGGATGGCAAATAGTCTACAACCAATTATTGAGGAGATATTAGGCATATAAACTTATATCATTTACTTATAAAAATTCTGGAAAGTGAGATAACGTTTTTCATATGAGCGGGTAAACAAGCTAATTAAGCAATGATTACCCGCTGATTTTTTATGCAACTTTCTTAAGGAATTCTATATAAATCTTCTGCCCTTAAATCTAAAGCATTTATAGCCGGATGCAATAGATTCATCATGGATAATTCAGAAACTTTATGGGCGTCAGAGGCAAAATAGAACTTGCACCCAGCCTGCTTAGCCAAGCTATATGGGCGCATTAAACTATTAAATCGTTCTTCCCATCCAGGTCTAAATGAGCAGGCATTTAATTCTATTCCTGTTCCGTATTGCGCAAAAAAGCCAAAGATTTGTAAAAGGCGATCTTCAGGCATATAATCATATACATCCGCAACGTTACCTTCTCTAAATGCCAAACGAGATGTAAGATGTGCAATTCCTATCTTCTCCCAGGGGAGATCCAATTGCTGAAGCTCCTCCAGACGAGTTAGCAAAAGGTCTGCAACGAGTATGGCAGTATTGATGGACGAAGGACGTACAAAGTCCAGCATATGGAAGTGATTAATCGGAATCACCACAAAATCAAACAAGCTAAATGACGACCTGGCCAACCCCAGCTTTTCACCACCACAATATTCGGTTTCACAACCAAAGCAAAACCTGATGCCTTCTGCTGATGGCAAAGGCAATGACTGACATACATGCTCAATAGGCTGCTCTGAATACCATTTTGAAGCCCCGGGAACAAGTGCGTCCCAGACATGATCAGTAATACAAATGGTATCATAACCGTTTTCAACAGCATTGGAAAGCAATCGTTGAGGTATCATCTCCTTATCAGAACAACAAAATGATGTAATACTGTGTTGATGAAGATCGTGAGTAATTGAAATATTTGTAGACATAGAGCCACTCCTTTAAATTGAAAATTATAAGAAAATAAAGATTAACAAATAAGCAAGACAAAAACCAGATTTATTTATTCATTTATACATGAAAATATTTGTACTTTTGCTTTTATTTGTTTTATTTTATTAAGTATATAACACAAACTTCCAGGTGTAAAGGGTAAAAAATTGCTCACTTTAATAATAAAGTATGAAATACTTTACTGAATTAATAGCATGAATATGAAAGTTGAAAGAATGATTTTCTAAAGCGCATCTATACAGCACAAAAAAATGCATCCATGTGCAAGTATATGCAAATATGAAAGCTATTAGTATAAATTGCAGCATTATACTGTTTTATAAACGTTGCGCACCACTTACTTATTCAATATAATCACGACAGAAATCTCGCATACCAAGGTTGTACCAAGCACCATATTACTATAATACAGGTTGTGCAGAAAAATCAATTAGCTATTTCATACTATTATACCTAACCTGCCAAAATATCACATTTACATGTCTGCAATGATTGTGGCATCATATACATAGATTAAAGCTGCGATAAACTGATTGATTTTGCAGCTGCAATCTATAACTTATCATACTACATTACTTAATATTTATTAAGGAGGCTAAGTAAAAAGATGAAGTATTACTCAAAAGTTTTAATGTTTGTCATTGTATTAAGTTTGATTATCAGTGCAGGTGCAGTTGGCTGCCAGAAGACTGAGAAAAAGACAGACCCAACTGCTCCGGGTTCAACATTATCAGACGCAAAAGGAAAGACTTCGAGTTCAGGTGAAACTGATTTGCTTAATCCGGTTGGTACATTTCCCATTGCTAAAACAAAGACAAAGCTGTCATTGCTTATGGCTCAAGACGTGCTTGTAGAAGATTATGAAACAAACGCTTTTACGAAATGGGTTGAGGACAGATGCAATGCAGACCTGGATTTTGTTCTTTTGCCTGCCATGGATGCAAAAGATAAGCTTGCAATTATGATATCGTCAAACCAGACATTACCGGATGTTGTTAATATGCCGCTTGATATAATAACAACATATAAGTATGGAAGCGGCGGTGCATTTATTCCTCTGAATGATTTTTACGAGAACCAGTCATTCTATGTTAAGCAGCAATTAGATAAATATCCGGAAATCGATATTATAAGATTTGCTAAAGCAGCTGATGGAAAATTGTATTCAATTCCTCAATATATTAAGGAGCTTCATAGTGAAGTCAAACAGAAGTTGTGGATTAATACAAAATGGCTTGATAAGATAAGTATGAAAATGCCTGCTACTACAGATGAATTCTATAAAGTTTTAAAAGCATTTAAAGAGAGTGATCCCAATAATAATGGAAAAGCAGACGAGTATCCTCTTGTTGGTGGTACCGGCGATTCACAGGATCCAAGCATCTTTCTTATGAATTCTTTTGTGTATGATGACGCTGATAACCGTTTCCTGGTTAAAGATGGCAAGCTCAGTGTAGCCTATGCAACAGACGCATGGCGCGAAGGTTTGCGATACATGAACAAGCTATGTACTGAAAAATTGCTGGATCCAATATCATTTACCCAGGACAATTCTCAATTGCGAGCTATGGCAAACAATCCTGATGATTGCATAGTGGGAAGCTTTGCTTTTACCTCTATTACATTGCTTCCGGTAGCAACCAGTCCATATATTAATGATTTTGAAGGGCTTCCTCCCCTTGAAGGTCCTGCAGGTGTTCGTTTCGCATCATACTCTCCTGCAGCAGTACTTAATCGCTGGTTTGTTACACGTGATTGCAAAAACCCAGAATTGGCATTTCGTGTTGGAGATTCATTGTTTAACGAAGAAGCCTTTATAAAAGCACGCTATGGTGTAGAGAATCAGGATTGGTCAGCTCCAAAACAGGGTGATATTAGCTATTATGATGAATTTGGCTATAAACCGATGTTCGTACAAGATAATAATATATGGTCTTCTTCTCAGAACAGCCATTGGCGCAACAATATTCCTGCTTTTACTGTAAACGTTTTACAGGGCGGAGTATGGAAAGATCGTGATCCTCTTTATTATAGCCGCCGAATTGCTCTTACTGTGGGCAAATATCATGAGTATAAACCTGAGCCGGGAACTTTTGTGCCTCTACTTAACTTAAACGAGGATGAGATAAACCAGGTAAGTGAAATACAAGCTACTCTTAAAACATATGTAAACGAATGTAAAACCCGCTTTATTATGGGTGATATGAGCATTGAAAAGGATTGGAATTCTTATCTGGCGGAAATCAAACGTATAGGATTGGATAAATTTCTTGAGGTATGCCAGGCTGCATATGATCGCATGTATAAGTAATAAATATGTAACATAATTTACTTAACGGCATCCTTGCTGGACTACATAAGCTCATACTTTAAATCAAAATCAATAAAAGCTAATACAGGCTAATACAGAAACTATACACATACCCGCCACTTTCGTGGCGGGTTATTTTTCCTTCCCGATATATCGATCTCTATATTCACTGGGTGATATGCCATAAACCCGTTTAAAAGCTTTATAAAATGTATTATGTGTTGTGTAGCCGCATTCATTGTATATATTAGCAATACTTTTTTCAGAATCCATGAGTAATTTAGCAGCAAGTTCCAATCTTAAATATTGGAGGTAATCTCCAAGACTGTAACCTGTTTGCTCTTTTATAAAATTATATAGATATTTCTCCGAAATAGAAAAATGTTCTGCTATCTGCTTGCCATAAACATTACTGTCGCTAAAGTTTTGCTTGACATACTCCAGAATTGATTCCTTAAGCTCAGAATTATGACTGCGTTTATTACTATTGACTATATTGCAGATATCACAGCTGATATTGCATAAGGTTTCTATCATTTGCTCCGGACTCTGATTGGATTGATATTTAGGAATATCAGGGAAAACTTTCTCATCACCTGTATAGTCTCGTACAGCAAAAAGCAGCGTCATGCGAATTATATAATAGAGCTGCTCCATATCTGTATTAGGTATATTGGCTGCAAAGTCGAACATCTGCCGGATATACTGTTCAACAGCTGCAAAATCAGCAGTAATAAGATAACGGTACAATTCAAGGTAGTCCTTTATATTAAGTGTAGAGTTAGATGAGTGTATAATGTCAGATGGAGTGAGAAGGCAATTATTCTTATCTCCCAGCGCATAAACAAGGCGTGATTGTTCAAATGCTGTATTGACATTACTTATACTGGTATATGCAGTGCTTATAGCAAGTACAATCTTTGCGGGTATCTCTGCATTGATCTGATGAATCGCATTTATCAAAGTGTCTGCTATTTTACCTTGTCCATCGACTGGAATGATTAGCGCAAAGGCATTTTCACCTAAACTATGATAGATTATATTTGAAGGGAATACTTTTTTAAGGTGATCGATAATCAGTACTTTCAAAACGTCTGAATACTGCTTATCCAATCGCATCTGTGATTGAAATTCGCCATAACCAACAATGAAACTCGCAGGAAAATTATCAAGGTGTGCTAAAATGTCATTTTGCTGTATGGGTGATAATTGGCCTGAACTTAAAAGCCTTTCAATCATATTGCTTTTTAAAGTGCTCCGAAACGCATCCAATTGTTTTAAAATGTCTCTATTTTCTGATTTCATGCGTACCAGGTTGGTACTTATAAAATCATATTCATTCCGATAACTTTCTTCTCTAGTAAAGCCTTGAAGCTCTAGTTTTTGCAATAGCTTTTTCAATGGGGCAGATTGGCTATAAGCAGTCCAAAGAGAGATAAGTACGCCTAAAAGTATGGCTAAAGTAATATAAAATCCAATTAGCACAAAGATATTCCGCATACCTGACAAAAAGGTATTCTGAGGAACACCGGCAACTATACGAAGTGTGCTGGTGTTATTGCTTACATTCATAATTGAGTAGCTTGTGCCATCAATAAATTGGTTATAGTACTTTACTCCTTTGTAAGCAGGTGAAATTGAATTATTGCCATAAGTAAGTATAATGTTTCCTTGATTGTCCAGAAGCTGAAAGAATCCATTTTCTCTGAAGTTTTGCGGAAGAGCCGTATCAAGTACATATTTTTTATTAATAAAAATATATGCCATACCATTTTCTTTAGTATACATAGGCAAACCCAATGGTAGCCTATAACAGAAGACTTCCATGGGTGTCCTGCTGTTATTGGGATCCGAAGAAAGATAAGTAATGGTAGTCTCAGGCAAGTAGTTAAAGGAACGTTCCAACACGGACGGATGTCCGGAAACAAACTCGGTTTCATTAGAAAACATAATATTTTCCATACCATCAATGTGATAATACTTATTGAGGGCATTTGTGCTGTTGAAGCTGGTGTATTTGGACAGTATAATATCGTTTGATTTGAATACAACAATTATGTCGGCAACATAACTATTGGATGAAGCAATAGCAGCGATATACTGTTGCGCTTTAAGCATTGCATAGTAGTCGCTGGTTTGCATTTTGTCATCTATTATACTGACACGAACAAGGTTTTCATTAACATATGCTTTGGTCAATATGCTTTCCAAACTCTTTATTTGGCTGTCCAGTATATCAATGCAATTAAGCATTATATTATAGCTGTCATTCAATTCACGCTCACGAGTAGTGGTAATCATTAGATAACACAATGGAATCATCATACCAACGAGAATGAGAACTATGAGTAAATCAGCCCATAATATGCGATAGAAGACCTTTGGCTTGAACATGTGTGATTAATTCCTCCCTAATGTAATGTATGATTAATTCTTCCTGGTACATATAGAGTTGTACAATCTTTACACCAATTGTAGCCTAAACATTAAAAAGAAGTCAATAGTACATTTTCACAATATATTATGTAAATATTATCTGTAAAAGTCATCCTGAATTGTTCTTACTATTTTCATACTGATGCCGGCAATTCAAACAAGGATTTCTTACTGCATTAATGTGACTGTCATTATTTCAACTTTACATATGGGTATTCCGGCTATATATTTTAATTATGTTTTGCATATGGACTAAATTTGTGCAAGCAAACTTGTTTAGCTTGAGATCAAAATTATGTTCAAACAAAATTCAGGTACTTATTATTAACTATATTGATCTGGAGGGATATCATGACGATTCCAATACAAAATCAAGCTGGGGTGACACCCCGGCCAGGAAGAAAATCTGATTTTATGAAGAGGTTGAGGCTCCATAGGCAGATGTACCTTTTTTTGCTATTACCTCTAATATATTTAGCTGTTTTTAAATATTGGCCAATGTTGGGTGTTCAAATTGCATTCCGTCGATTTAATCCAACAAAAGGGATATGGAGAAGTGAATGGGTTGGGTTTGCAAATTTTGTAAAATTCTTCAATTCTTATCAATTTTATCGTGTTTTGGCTAATACTCTGAGAATTTCGCTTTACTCACTGATAGCCGGATTTCCGATACCAATCCTTTTTGCATTGGCACTAAACTCATTAAGGTCGGAACGTTATAAAAAATTTATACAAAATGTCACCTACATGCCTCACTTTATTTCTACTGTTGTAATAGTGGGAATGCTTATACAGCTTTTCAATACACGAACTGGCATTTTTGGTACTTTATATACTTTTTTAACCGGCAGTGATGCACCTGACCTTTTGGCTAATCCTGATGCCTTTCCTCATATGTATGTCTGGTCAGGAATATGGAAAGGTACTGGATGGGGTTCAATTATATATATTGCAGCATTGTCAAATGTTGACATACAGCAGCATGAAGCAGCTTTAATCGATGGCGCAAGCCGGTTCCAGAGAGTCTTGCACATAGACCTTCCTGCTATTATACCAACAATCACCATTATGTTGATTTTACGGTGCGGTGATATTATGAGCGTTGGCTTTGAAAAAACTTTTTTGATGCAAAACAATTTGAATCTGCGTACCAGTGAAGTTATATCTACCTATGTATATAAGGTGGGCCTTTCTGCAGGGGGCGGCGACTTTTCATATGCTGCAGCAATAGGCCTGTTTAATTCAGTAGTTAATATGATATTGCTTACAATTGTTAACTGGACTTCACGACGAATTAACAATACGAGTTTATGGTAAAGGAGAAAACTATGAATATAGCTACAACTATGACAGATTTATATAAAAACAAAGTAGGTGACAGAACCGTTAAAACCTGTAAAACAAACAGAAACAATTTAATCAACAAGAATAATAAAGCTAATAGAATTAAGATGGAGACCAGCGACCTGATCTATTATTTACTGGTGAATATTTTTCTTACAATAATTACTTTAGTAGTGTTGTATCCTTTAATCTTCATTGTATCAGCTTCATTTTCCTCGCCGATAGCAGTTTCTGCAGGCAAAGTTCTTTTATGGCCTGTAGATTTCAGCCTGGAGGGTTATAAAGCAGTATTTAAAAGCCGCCATATCGTTAGTGGTTACTTAAATACATTTATCTATACAGGGACAGGTACAGCCATTAATATAGCAATGACAATGATAGCCGCCTATGCACTATCGCGTAAAGAGATGCCTTTCCGTGGTATTATTACCTTTCTTTTCACTTTCACCATGTTATTTGGCGGAGGCATGATCCCGAATTATATACTTATGCTAAAGCTTGGAATGATCAATACCCGCTGGGCTATTATCATCCCGGGAGCTATTTCCGTCTACAATATGATAATTGCGCGCACGTTTATACAGAACATTCCAAATGAACTGTTGGAAGCAGCACAAATTGATGGTTGTTCAGATTCATACTATTTCTTTAAAATAGTTCTGCCATTATCTAAAGCCCTTATCGCCATATTAACGCTTTATTATTCAGTGGGGCACTGGAACTCATACTTCGATGCATTCTTGTATTTATCTGACCGCAAGCTTTATCCGCTTCAAATAATTCTCCGGGAAATATTGGTAGCCAACAGCATTCCAATGGATGAGATTGTTGATCCTGAAACTATGAATGCCAAGCAAGGACTGGCAGATTTGCTGAAATACTCGTTGATTATTGTATCAAGTGTTCCTGTATTAATATTGTACCCATTTATTCAGAAGTATTTTATAAAAGGTGTAATGATCGGTTCCTTGAAAGGATAAAGTACTATACTCTTTAACATATTGTACGAAAGGATGCACAAAATATGAATTAACCTCTTGACATATTGTACAATACTATGTACAATAATATCAGGAGGTGTTTTTTATGTTAGTTGCTGCAAGTGAATTGAGAAATAATTTTAGTCATTATTTGACACAGGTTACAGATGAAAATAAGGAGGT
>DAOSDD010000045.1:0-22096 GCA_035362115.1 Clostridiales bacterium
GCGTTTTATCAACATAATATGCATTTCTATCTATTAAATTTTTATAATCTGATATACCTATAGGCATTCCCTTTTTTCTTGTTTCTCCCATACCAATACCACCTTTTTGCATGAATAATCTTATCTATAACCTATTATATCACTTTTGTTAATAACTTACTATTTAAAATCTAATTAAAAAAGCAGATTAAAGAATCAGTTACAGGTCAAATTCTTCCTATGATATAAAATATGGCAGCAAACGATTTTCCAAGTATAAAATTTGAACAAAGCTTATGGATTGTTATGTTTAAGGCAAGGGAAAATTCGTAATTCACGACATGGATGTCGTGAGTCGTCACCTGAATCATGGAGGATGAATGTAATGGGTAGAATTTTTCTGTAGGCTTAAACGCTACAATCCGTTGCTGAAGTGAATATTATACATGGAAATCGCCTCTTACCATATTTTCCCTCAAATGTAGAAAATGCCCCCTTCAGAGGGTAAGTTGCAATTATATGGAAAATGTTATATACTAGATATACACATTATTTGAATTGTGATTTTAATTTTGTTCACTTTTGTAAAGACTACCCATAATTCTTTCAAGGGAGGGGTTCGTTTTGAAAAAGACTCTTGTATGTCTTGTATTCCTAGTATTGGTTTTGTTTATTTATCCCAGTATAGCCCTATCTAATTCACCCCCACTTATTATGAAAGGAGATACGGCTTTTCCTATAAGCAGTGGAAGTATAAAGCTAGAAAGTGAAGTTATTAAAATTCATTATGGAATTACGGAAAAGCATGGGGCACTAGGGCATGAAATTGAGGTAATTTTTAATTTCCATAACACAAGCTCTGAAACAGACCTTGATATAGGCTTCCCAAATGTTGCCAGTTATGCACAAAAACTCAGGGACTTTGAGGCTTATGACTACCCATCCATGACTCCTTATGAAACTGAAATTAAGGAGGGAGGCACTCTGCCCGAGCATGATCTTTATGATTATAATTCCATGTATACATGGAAAATGCATTTTGAAGAAAATGAAAAAAAATCGGTGTATGTAAAATATAGGTTTGAATCACAGCAGTGGGGTGCGGATTACATACTTGTTACCGGTGCTCTGTGGAAGGATCGGATAGATAAAATAGATGTATATGTGGATTTTCCTGAACCTGCAGCCTTTGCACAGATTACCGCTTCCCCTTTAAACTATTACTATAATGGTAAGGGAATTGAGTGGCACTTTGAAAACATTGAGCCTGATTTCAACCTGTTTATCGGCTTTGTAGATTTACCTGAGTTTTATGAAAAAAAAGATGAATACTTCAGGCCAAGGTGGAATGATCCGATGGATACTTACCGGTGGGATGATTGTTTTTACTATATTGATCTTTTTTCCTCGTATGAGGATATGGGAAGGATTGCACTAGTATATAATAAAGATATTGACTATATTAGAAGAGTAGTCGAAAGACTTAAAGACACCAACCAGTTTGTTATAAATGAAATATATGCAAGACATGGTTATGACTTTAAAACCAAGAAGTGGGAAAAGATTTTCGAGGATACCGGCTGGTATAAACATGACCCCGGATTTACTCCTGATGTGTTTAACAGCATGGAGCATGCCACTATTGCATATATTAATTGTTTTAACAAAACAGTTATTACTGATGGAAGTGATAGCGAACTGATAGATTCCACAAATGAGTTCCAAGATAAATATAACGGAAAAGACATTTTTTACAGAGGGATGACATACCCCTATTACCAATATACGTATAACCTTGTATCCTCCGAAAAAGAACGGATTAAACGTATTGATGAAAATAATGGACCTTTTCTCAGTTTGGGGGGGCAGCCCAAAGGTTTAAGCGAGCAGCTGGATGGTGAAATCACCGGTGATTATCCGGCTTCCGAAAAGCCGATTAAAACTCTTGATGTTTCCGATACAAGAAAAATTGAGCTTTATGAAAATGGAATTTTTGTAAGGGATGGCAAAGATTCAAAATGTATTTTCCGGTATCAAACTTTTCTAAAAACAGAAGACCTTGGAAAGCATAACTATACGGACCCTATTGAGTCAGTCCCCTGGATTAACGATGATATAAGTGCCAGCCCTATGGGAAATTACATCCTGGCAGGCACAAATTATGAGCTGGATGAATTCACAAATTTAGTTGAAAACAGTGTGTATGTTATTTCGGTTGACGAAGGATTTGCTTTCAAAATAGGCTATGGCGACCCCGATGATTTTATTACCTGGTGGTCACCTTCTGAAAATATAGTTTGTTGGCAGGACGCCCAAAAAGAACCGGATAAGCTAAAAATTTATAACATACCTGTAAGGAAACTTTCGGAGATTGGCCTGCCTTATGATGGAATTATAGTAAAAAGAGAAGAATTTTCACCGGAACGTGGATTGTTTAGCTTGCTTAGTGCCGGAATTGCTGATCTTATGGTAATGGATGATGGAAAAGTCATTGTTCAGATAAAGGATAATGTATACTATATTAACAGCGAAACAAGTGAAATTAAAAGTGTTAATGGGGTATTTACCTCAGTTTATGATGGTGGGATTTATTTCTATAATGACAATGATATATTTAAGGCTGAGTATGACGAATTTGAGCCAATTAGGATTAACAGTCTTGAACATTCCATATGGAAAAGCAAAAAAGCAGCAGATAATTTGCATTTTTATTACGGAGGTGCTTATAATCTTTCTGTATTTAATACGTTAGATGAAAGAATATACTGGTTTACAGTTGATGATTATCAGGGGATTATTAAGCCTTCACCAGACGGCAACAGACTATATATATACAAGGACTATTTCAGCCCCTATATGCCGAATAATCGTGTAAATGGAGCTTTTATTCTGGATGCAGGGCGTAAAGGCGAGGTAGTTGTCGAGACGGCTGATGATACTGCAAAATGGCTTGATAATGATCATATGTTGATTAATATATATGAGGAAACAAACAAGGCTGATAAAAAACACATCTTGTCGTATGTTTATGAAGTGGAGACCGGAGAAAGGTATATGGTAAAAGTAGTTATTGATTCTTTTACAAGCCACGTAGTAAATGAATTTAAAATGGGTTTTGGTACTCTGACGTATGAACACAAAAAACCTTATTCAAAACTAAAGGAAGAACTTAAAAGGAATGCATATACAAAGTCTGAAAACACACCAATTTACACTGACAGCGAACTTTTATATACACGAGGTGATATACTTTTGAAGGGTTCACTGGTCGGGGTACTGGAAGAGGGCGTAGAGACATCAAAAGTATGTTATTTTACAGAAGGAAATACTTTATATTCAGGCTGGGTTAGGAATACCGATTTTACATCCAATATAAATCTGGTCAAACCTGCTCAGGGCTTTATATATAATGCAAAAATTTATGAATTTGAAAAAGAAGAGCCAAAAATAGTTTTTGAGAATTGCTCAAGCCAGGTTAGGATACTTGACAAAAAACCTGGATGGGTATATATCAATGCTGTTGACAGGATATTTGGATGGATTAGGGAGGAAGAGATCAAGTTTGGATTTTTTGCTGATGAATGACATAGGGTGACGGAGTTTATGTGTTATGGGGGAAGACATGGGGGAAGACAGGGGTGACAGTCCCTCAGTTGCCGGATATGAAATTTTTATAGTAAAAATTTTCAGTTTTGCCATCAACATGGAGAACCTGTCTATATTACGAAAAGCCAGTAGAGTGATTTGGCAGTAATGAGTATAGGAACCTATGAATGGCTCGCTGGGAGATTTGAATTTTATGATATGATGATAGAAGAAGGCACGGATGCCAAAAAAATAGAAATGGGAAGGAATTAAGTGGATATAGATTTACACCAGTTAAATAAAATAAGTAGAAAACTACTTGAATATGAGAAAGCAAGAATAACTGAGATAGAGCTAAGACAGTATATAAATGTTTTGGATTATGAAGAATATTATAATATTGTTGTTGAACTTGCAAAAAACAACATAATTACACCTGTTAAGAATTCAGGTTCAAATGGGCGGCGGCCGCCCCTTTATAAAAGATATAATGTAATAAAGCCGGAATGCAGCTTTGATGAGCTAATTCCGGAAATCCGCTTATTGCATGATAAGCTGAACATTGAAGGTTATCTTGCCAGCCCTGAAAAATATAAGAAACATAAGCCCTGGCTTTCATTATTGGATGATTTCCTGAAGCACAATTCCAAAAGCCTTGAAACACCTTTATCTATCAATGAAAGATCATTTCAAATATTTAAGAAGGAAAAAGCTCTAAAAGAAGATAAAGAGCTTGTTGCTGTCCTTAATTATAATCCGGGGTTAACGGAAGTTTTAAATTATTATCATACACCGGAGCCCTTTTTTATGTATAATATTACTAATAATAGTATTAGAGGTGACATAAAAGGCAATAATGGAAACATAAGGAATAATAGTAATTATAATAAATATGGTAATATTATTGAGCCAAAGGAACAACATGAGCAATATGAACAAGTCGGGATAGAGGATATAAAACAAGAGCCTGCTGCTGCGTTACAGAAGCTTAATCGAGAACCTGATCAAAAGCTAAATATACTAATTATTGAGAACAAGGATACCTGGTATACTTTAAAAAATATAATGTCGCGTAATTGCAACTGCTTAGCCGGAATACATTTTGTCAGCTTAATTTACGGAGAAGGCAAGAAAATTGCTAGAAAAATGGATTCCTTAACTGAATTTGATAAGAGTTTTTTTGATAGTGTAAAAACAAATTACTACTATTTTGGAGACCTTGATTATGAAGGAATTGGAATATTCCATGATTTGATTAATGCCAATCCCATGCTGAATATTAAGTTGATGAAATCCCTTTATACAGCCATGCTGGATGCTTCAAAAGACATAATCGAACAGCTGCCGGTTACCAAGGAAAAACAGGCTAAAAAAGCCGAGCAATTGGAAAGGTTTGTTTCATTTTTTGATTCCAGGTATCAAGCAATTATCAAAAACATATTGGAATGTGATAGGTATATACCTCAGGAAATACTTAACAACGAGGATTTTAAAAAATTAAAATAAGGATGGTGAAAGGAAAGGGAATGTTTGATTTCCTGGATAATTTTAAAAAAAGGATGGAGTGGATGGGTATTGCAAACTCCATTATTAATAGAAAAGGGAAAAATACAGTACTTGAGAATCTATTTGAAGAGAACGAACTGACCAATGTCATAGTATCGGTTCTTTTATTTATTATGGAAAAAACTCTTGAGGAAAATAATGAATGTGAGATGTATCATATTGAGAATTTTCTTGATGAATTATTGAGGATTTACTTTTTCAAACCTTTTAGCAGAAAACAGATTAAAGATATTGCAGGATACATCATTAAGGACATTCTGCAAAACAATGGTGTGAGATATACTTACCCCGTTGTTAATTACGAAAACAAAAAAATGGATGAAATCACCATCAGGCTCATTGCTGATAAAATAATTGATGAAAACAATGAACGTAAGATTGTATATATGCTCACCAATCAGGGATATGAATTTTTATTCAGAATGAGGGAAATAGACGAAGAAATCCAGTTGACCATAGAGCAGCTGAAATTAAAAGAGTACATAAAAAGAAAGAAATTTTCCAGCGCAGTAAGGCAAAGTGTTGAGCTTATAAGTTTTGTACGCCAAAAGAAGAAAGATATAGAAAACTTCATATTGTCTATCAAGCAAAATATTCATAACGTAGATGTTGAACAGTATGAAGTATTAATAAAGAGTACATATGCCATGCTGACGGAAGAATACGAAACTATGGAAGATATACAGAAGATGATACACATGGCTGAAGAAAAAATCAAAGAAGAATTTCAAATGAGCAGGGACTTCGAACAAAGACTTGTCAAAGCAAAAGCAGAGATTATGGAGATACACCATAACATAGGTATTGTTATAACCGAGCAAAGGGATTTAATTCTCAACAGATACAGCCTGACTGATTTGTACATTGATACTATAAAAAAATCCTTTGAATTCAGTTTTGAAAAGAGGTATGATTTTGAGGAAACTATACTGTTAAACCTTGAACGGTACAATAATACTTTGGACAATTGTTTGTGTTTGTTTAAACCCCTGTTTCTGCCTAACAAGAAGAAAATGTTGGGTATTGGTGATATTTACGAATCTCAGATTATTTACAAAGAGGTGCAGAACCAGGATGCTCACGTGGTTAATATTGATGAATATGACGATTCTGCTGAAAAAGAGAGAATTAGGGAAATAAGCGACAGGTATGTTGATATTATGGCTCTTATAATTACAGAGGCAATAAAGGAAGATGAAATTTGCCTGAGCCGGATTTTGGATGATGTCAGGGAGAGGAATGGAGAATTTTACAACAGGATTACAGAAGATAGATGTATTTTTTTAGTTGCCCTCAAACTATATGATATTGGCAGGATACCCATGGAGGAATTTTATCAAAGCGGGAAGCGTGTGCTGCTTCGGCCTTCGGAGGAGTTTAATATTGAGTATTGTCTTGTTGGAATTAAAGACATGATAGATAAAGTTGATACTATAAAAGAGTTAATAGTGGAAAAGACAGGTAATGAAATTAATATATCATTAGAGAAAACAGAGAAGGTAGGAAAAGCGGAGGAAACAGAGGAAAAAATAAAAGTAATTGAAACTATCCGGATGACAGATGTGATTTTCAAGGTGGTGAGATAATGGAAATAATGGAGAAAATGGAGATAACAGAGACAATGGAACATGTAAGATCAGCGGTGAAAATATTCAGGCTGCTGATTACTCAAGGAGAAATAAACAAGAGGGAACAGGCCTTTTTATATAGTGAATATCTTGAAACTGAAGTACAGGAAGTGCTGTCAGTTTTTGAAGAGGAATTCGAGTGCAAGCTTCTGAATTTTGATGACACAGTTTATCTGGTGCCAAATATCAACAGTCAGATTATTGGTGTTCAACCGGGTGAACTGAAACGCTATTTCGGCAGCAACGCAACAAATAAAGATGTGTATCTAGGATATTATATAATGATGTTCATTTTTTACGAATTCTACAGCGGTAAAAATAAGGATCCCAAGAAGACGGATTTTGTCCAGGTAAGTCATTTAATTGACCACCTGGATGAAAGATTTGAGAGACTTCAAAGATTAAGTAAAGATGAAATTGAGCATCTTGAGGAAGAATACTCAGTTAATTTGGCTTCATGCATTGAGATTTGGATGAATCTCCTGGTAGACCATGAGTCCAGGAAAAAAACAAAGACAAAAATAATTGAGGGCGTTGTAAAAATATTGGAAGAAAATAAGCTGGCATACATGGTGGAAAATCAAATACGTACTACAAAGAAGCTGGATGTGTTAATGCGGCAGTATTATCTGAATGCAGAAAGGGTAGGGCTTATCAGTGAAGCTTTTGAAAAGGGGGATTTGTAGGTGCCTAAAATAAACAGAGTCAGAATAGTTAACTTTTCATACAACAATAATAACCGACATATCATAGATGAGTGTTTTGATTTTTACGGCGGAGAAAATGCTTTGTTAAGCCTTGCTAATGGAGGAGGAAAATCAGTCCTTGTTCAGGCCATGCTGCAGCCCATTTTGCCCAAAGTGCCATTATTGGGCAGAAAATTCAGAGATTTTTTTAGTGGTAAAAAAACCCCTTCCTATATCATGATTGAATGGAAGCTGGATGATGAAGCAGGCTATTTGCTTACAGGCATTGCGGTAGCTGCCAGTACAAGCCATTCTGCAGATGAGGAAGATGAAAATACAGATATCAGATATTTTACATTTTTATGTTCATATGAAAAAGGCAATGAATTTGATATTAAGCACATTCCCGTTGCCGAACAGGTCGGCAGTAATGTGAGGATTGCTTCGTATCAGGATTTTAAAAAACTCCTGAAAAAGGAATCAGATAGAAATCAAAGGAATATATTTGTTTTTGACTCTACCCGGGAAGAACAGAATCAGTATGACAGGAAACTAGGAAGCTACGGTATTTCAAAGGAAGAATGGAAAGAGCTCATTTTAAATATAAATGAAGCAGAACATGGTGTGTCCGAGGTTTTTTCTCAATGCAAGACTTCCAGGAAAGTTATGGAACAGTGGGTGATAAAATACATTGAAAAAGTATTGAACAAATCAGCTGATTCTGAAATGACAGATCATAGGAAGCTGGAAATGATGATGGCTCAGGTAGCACAATCACTGGTTGACAATGAAAAGCATATCAGGGAGTACCGGTCAATAGAAGCTCTTAACAGGGATCTTGACAGTATATATAATGATGCTGAAGTCGTACTGACCAATCTTGATAATGAAAACAAGCTGAAAAAGGACATCGGTGAAGGATACTGTGTTTTAAAGGATGAGGAGCAAAGACTGGAACGGGAACTTTCAGATATGGAAACCCGCCTAAGAGAGCTTGATAAGGAGCTTAAAACAATTGAACTTGAGGAGAAATCACAGGAAATATATAAATATACTGAAGAAATTGAAGTAATTAATGGCAAGATTATAGATTTAGGTAATAGTATTGAAAAGGAAAAACTACTTCTTGAAGAGAAAAAGTACAAGTTGAATTTGCAAAAAGCTGCTGAAAAATACGATAGGAAACAAGAGAAGGAAAAATCCATTGCCCAGCTTAAGCAGCGACTTGATAATGCATCAAAGGATCAAGAGGCTCTGCTGAAAAGTCTGAATCAGATAAAATATTCTTTAAAAACAGCTTATAACGCTGAGATTGCAAACATCAGGAAAGGAATTAATGATGATAGTATCCAATTAAATAATGTTCGGGGAAATATTGATAAAAACAGAATTGAAGCAAGAGAATGCCAGAAGCAAATAGAAAAACTTATTAAGGAAATTGGCAGTATCGAGTCGGTAATTAAAGGTTTTGAAAAAGAAGAACCAGAAATACTTGATGCTCTGGATGTTCGAGTATACCGCAATCCTTTACTGAAGGAACTGGATCGGCAGGAAATTGCAAAAGTGAAAGAGCAATTTCTAAAAGAGAAGCAGGAAGTGGAAAATCTCCTGAACGAAAAGAAGAATGAAATTGTCAAGCTTAAAGAGGCACTTGAGGATCTGCAGCAAAGGAAAGAAGAACTCTCTAAAAAGCATACAGGGCTTAAAATTGAAGAAGCAAAAATTATTGACAGAATCAAAAGCTTCCAGGATGAAAAGCAGTCTGTTCTTGATGCTCTAAAGAGGCTGGATATTAATGCTGAATATTTGTATGATCAGGTATATCTTTTGAAATCTGCCAGGGAATATCTGAATGACTGGACAAATAAAGAATACAACATAAAAATGGAAATAAGTGAGCTGGAAAGACAGATACATGGCATTGAAAAAGGCGTCAGCTATCTGCCCGCAAGTTTCTTATCCCTATTGCAGGAGCAGAATCTCCCCTGCTATACAGGTGAGAAATATTTGAGAGAGATTGATGAGGAAACAAAGAAAAAGTTAATAGACAACAACCCTTTGCTGCCCTACGCCATTATTGCAACTGAAAAGGAAATTCCATTAATTGAACAGCTTGCATCTGATATGGAATTAAGCCAGATCATACCGATTATCCCTTTTAGCCGGAGGGATCAGGAAATAGACCTGGAACAGCAGGATATGCGTTTTATCTCATCATCCAGGAGTATAAATCTGTCCAATGAGGACATTGGCAATTTAGTCAAGGATCTGATAGAAAAGAAAGAGCGAAAAATACTTGAGCTTAAAGATGCTGGTGAGGTTATTGACAGAATAAATCATGACTGCCAGATTGTTGGAAATTTTAAATGGACTCAAAAGAAAGTAGAAGACCTGGAGAATGAGCTAAAAGTCAAGAAACAGGAAATAGAGACGAATGACCAGGCCGTGAAAAACTGCTGTCAGCAAATAGAGGACATAAACAACCTGCAGGAGAAATTAACAGCCCAAATAGAAGCTTTAAAAACTGATCTTCCTAAGAAAGAAAGCAGGATAAATACTTTTGAAAATTATCTGGCCAGAGATGATGCATATATGGAGAACCTTCGCTTATACAACCGAATTGAAAGTAAAATCAACACATTGGCTGCTTCAAAGAAAAAATATGAAGATGAAAATGCCAGATTAGAGGAAGATGCAGTAGAATTAAAAGAACAGCTTGGCAGTAAAAATAGAAGCCTGAAGGATATTGAAGATAAACTGAAGGAAGTGGCGGATGCCAGAGCGGTGGATTTCAGTGTAGAGGATTCCAGTGAAACGGATTCAAGCATGGTTGCTTCTCCTGGCATGCCGGATTCCAGTGAAGGCAAGGTGGTTGATTCGAGCGTTTTTAGTATTGCTGAACTTGAGGGAAAACTGGAAGCATATAAAAAACTGCAAAATAATGAGGTTGCTGATTTGAATGAACAGATTAAGGGATTAATAAAGGATATTCAGGATATTGAGAAAGATATAAGGAAATTAAAGCTGGCAACAGAGGAATATAAAGATATTTCCTATTCTGAAAGTGCTGAAATGGAGCTGGAAGAACTGTGCAGCAAACTGGCAAAAGAAATAAAAGATCTGGAAGATGAAAAAACAAAGCATGATAAAAAAGTCGCTGTGCTAAATGATAGAATTAAAACAGCCAAGGAAGCCCTTGGAGATAACCCCATAGTGCCTATACAAGAAATAAAAGGAAGTTTCTCTGAAAGACGTGGTGAGCTTGGCAGGAGGAGACATGAAAATGAATCTGCTAATAAAAAGATACAGAAAAGTAAACTTGAACTAGCTGAGCTGCTTGTCGAAATAAAGACGGAGATTAAGGACATAAGGGAAATACGGGCTGATATAGATAACAAGAACCGGAAATCTTCTGAGGAAATAAAAGCTGCAATTGGTGCTATGCTGATGGAATATAGCAGTTCTGTGGATGATTCCAACAAATCCATAGATTTGTTCCGTAATAACAGCAGCAGATTCATTAACCAGTATGCAAATTATGAAGAGGGTACAGTCAAAGAAGCGGTAAAAGGTCTCCATAGTCAAATTGAAACATTGGCACGGACCTATGAAAAATATTATTATCTGGCTGAACGGATAGAATATTATACCGAACAGCTCTCACAAATCCTTAAAATAATGGAGAGCAAAATGCAGCAGCTTGAACACAGTAAGGAGGACTTAACCGAGCACGCATTCATGGAAGCCAGGAGGATTTATCATGAGATACCAAAAATTTCCGAAAATTCTGCAGTAGAAATAGATGGCGTAAGGAAAAGAGTCCTGGAAATTCAATATGAAGAAATAACAGATGAACTTCGGGCCAGGGAAAAAATGGATGTATATATTCAGGAATGCTTGCAAAGTTTAACAAAGCTTATTAAAAGCAATGAAGATGAAAGTAAATTAAGGCGTGAAATTGAGAAATACATGTCAACCAAAGAGCTTTTAAATATTATTAGTAATCTTGAAAATTGCAGGATCAGGGCTTATAAGGTGGATTTGAATGAAAAAAACCGCAGAATGCTGCCCTGGGAGGACATCATAATAAAAAATTCCGGCGGCGAAAAATTCATTGCATATTTTTCACTGCTTGTAGCATTGATTTCATATAGCCGCAAACAGATAAAGGGATATGAAACATTCAGTAGAAAGGAAGAAAGCAAGGTCCTGATAATGGACAATCCATTCGGGCCTATTACCTCAGGACATCTTCTAAAGCCCATGTTTGATATAGCAGAAAAATATAACACTCAGTTGATCTGCCTGTCCGATATAAAGCAGGGATCGGTTGTCAATAGTTTTAACCTGATTTATATGATAAAGATAAGACAAAACATGATGCAGGAAGATTTCCTGGAGATAGAACCTGTGCTCCTTAAGGAACTTAAACAGGATGAGAAGCTGGAAAATGTATATTTGTATAGGAAGTCTGATCAGATAAGTATTTTTGAATGGTAAGTGGGAGCTTTTGAAATTGATGGGGGTTATTTTATGAAAGAAGTTTATGAAACACAAAGACTTTTGTTAAAAGTATTAGACAGGTCCTTCGCCGAATTGGTTCTAGATTATTATTTAAGAAATAAGTTCTTTCTAGAAGAGTGGGAAGCAATAAAGAGTGAAGAATTTTATACAAAGCAGTATCAGGAAGAACAATTAGACAAGGAGTTATCTAATATTGAAAACAAAATTTCCTTCCGATTATGGGCTTTCAAAAAGGAAGATGCTAATAGAATAATAGGCTCTGTTAGCTTTAACAATATTGTAAGAGGAGCGTTTCTATCCTGTCATCTTGGTTATAAATTAGATAAGGATGAAGTAAATAAAGGCTATATGACCGAGGCAATTCAAAAGGGAATTGAGATTATATTTAATGAATTTGGACTACATAGAATTGAGGCTAATATCATGCCCAAAAATAAACGCTCTTTAAGGGTAGTTGAAAAGTTAGGATTTTATAACGAGGGACTAGCATATAAATATTTAAAGATAAATGGGAAATGGGAAGACCATATACATATGGTTTTGCTAAACGATAAGGTGTAATAAAGGTTATTCATTATAAATTAAGGACAAAGACCTAATGTCCTTTAATTTTGATCATGCTTTTTCTTCCCACCAGCCAAAGGCGACTCTCGCATATACCTGTAAATTCCCCGGTGACAGAAAAAATAGGGAAAAAGAACTTCCTGGAGGTATGATATACATACCTTGAAAATCATGCTTTGTAAGGGTTTCACTGGGTTCAACTCTTCTTACAAAGGTGTAGGTACCACCTCTAGGGTTTCCAGATACAAAGCTGGCATTTTGAATTTCAACCTTGGGCATTGGCGATGGAATAATTGCCTGATTACCGGCAGCGAAATATGGCGATGTTTTTCTTCTCCCGGGAAGTATGGCGCTTAGCCAGCCTTCAGCTGTTAATGGCCCATTTGAAAAGTTGGTAATAGTATAGGCATTCAAAAACATATTAACCTTGGAGCCAGCTGGGTTGACTAGTGCGCCCCATGCATTGTATCCTCCACCGAAAGATATAATATCAGTTTGACCCAGAAAGTATTCTCCAAGATAGGAGTGATATACGTTTTCTGGCAGCACGTTGACATTTTGAAGTTGTTTTTCTTTATCCATTAATACTAAGCTCATAATCTTCCTCCTCATAATCATGCATTGACTGATGAGTCATAATGCTTCCTCCCACCAGGTCAAAACGATTGTCCCCTTGATGTATTGAGATACCAACGGCCTTAGAAGTATTGAAAAGGAGCCTCCGGGGCCGATAATTATTGAGCCATTGTGTGAATCGCTTACAAGGGTTGAATTTGGGGCAACAATTCTACCAAAAATATTCACACCTCCAGTCATTGGTTCAGTAAAATAATCGGCATACTTCATTACAGCCTTTGGTATTGGAGGAGGTGAAATACCCTGATTCGATGGAGTTACAGTGGAGGAGATTACTGCGTTTTTAGGCGAACTGGCATTTAGCCAGATTTCCCCCATAAAGCTTTGAGTTGAAAAGTTTGTTATGGTAAAAATATCAAAATATAGATTCACTCCTGAATCAATAGGATTTATTATTCCACCCCAGGCATTATATCCGTTGCCGAAATTCAGAAGCCCGGTTTGGCCTATAAAATATCTACCAAGCCTTGAATTTAGGGCTGGGCTGGTTATGTTTACTACCTCAATTAGTTGTTTACTCATTTCTTTCGGCATACTATTACTCCGGACTGTGCATTCTCATAATTATATTATATGAAACAGTATAGGAAGTTGTTCAATTTGATATTGAAATAGACTTAATGAAATAGGACATGCCTTTATAAAGCAAGTCCTTGATTTACATTATGTATACCTCTGATTAGACCGGACAGCACATTGCATTTTTAAGTGGAATTTTCCACAGGCTTTTAGTTGGAATCTTAATTCTCATCAAACAAATTGCGTTTAATTTCATCGCACAGCGCTGTAAGTTGGCTAATAGCAAAGTTGCTGGTTTGAACATTTTCACGTACGATGTTGATTACATCTTTTAATTATTCAATTAGCCTCAAAAATTTTGTAAAAATATTTCTGAAAACCTATTGCATTTTTAAATAATAGTTGATATAATACTAACGAACGTTAGGTAAAGGAGAGTATATATATTGGAAAAAGATCTGAGGAAAAGAATTAAAGAAGTAGCAGTAGAGCATTTCAACAGTAACGGTTACCATGGAACAACGATCCGCAATATAGCAAAAGACGTGAACTGCTCCCTGCCAATGATATATTACTATTACAATAATAAAAAAGAGTTATTTGATGAAATCATAAAAAAGGAATATATTGACCTTTTAAAAAGGCAGGCGGCACTCTTGAAGATAAATAACATCATAGATTTTTATACAAAGTTTGTGTATGATCTAAACTCTCTGAGCAACTATGATAAAAAAGTTTATCGGCTTGGAATCAAGGTTTATCTGTCCTTTGATGGCGATGAGGAATTGATGGAAATCATGGATGAGTGGGAAAAGACTATACTTCCACGACATTATCAGATATTAAAACCATATCTGAGGAACGTAGACAACGATGTTGCGATTGTACGAACATTAGTACACTTATTGGAAACATTGATAGAAAATATTGTCGTCAAAAACAGGTTTATACCTGAAGAGGAAATCCGAGAAGAAATTTCAATCGTTCTTCGTGGGTGTGAATGATTTGTTTTCCTCAGTTGAAGTAAAACTTGCAAATGGATTTAAACGTTCTTCGCGAATGTTAGTGTTTTATTTTCATGTTAATATTTTATTTTCCGCAATACCTAACGAACGTTAAATTAAATATCAAAGGAGAGTTGGAAAATGGATATGGAGAAGAGGTTTGCCCTATTGCAAAATACCTATGCAGCATCTATAGCAGAGACTGTGAACACTTATGATAAGCTGAAGGTGCTTGACACAATTGTAGAGAGAAGGAAAGAAAGGCAGGCACAGACAGCACCCTTTTTGAATCAACAGCTTGGTATTGAAACTGTTGAGGATGTTTTTTGCAAGCTTTCAGAAATTTATGGCTGTGCAAACTGGTTTGTGGAAAAAAAAGATGATGGCTATATCGCTACGGCAGTTTCGTGCAAGTTATGCGCACTGTCCAAGAAAATGGGAGGAGCAAATCCTTGCAATGGATGGTGCCTAGATCCCATGTTCGCTATGATCACTGCCACAGGCAAAATCGATGCTGGAAGCATAGCTGTTGAAAGCACGTTAATGACCGGAGACTGCTGTAAAGTGCTTGTCAATGTCTGTACACAACAGAATGATACTGCTGAAACTGCATTGACATATGGATAATGAAAGAAGGCTGGAAAATGCATTTATATTATTACGAAAATAAGAACTTCAATAAAATCATAGATGACGGCATAAGGGATTTTTGTTTATGCGAGAGAGTAAATGAAGAATATATGAGGTCATTGAACGAGCAAACCCATAAAGTTGGAGCCCATGGAGCTGGAGGCATGATGAAAATGGAAAGAAAATGTACCGATCAGAAAAAAATACTGCTATACGGGATCATGATTTTGCTGCTGCTTGTTTTTCAGAAAGTACTAGGTAAAGTGGGGGGGAACGTCGCTGATTCACTCCCCTGTGAGAAGTTTGACCCTTATAAAGCCTTTGCATGGGTTTCTATTCATCATATCACTGAAATGTTGATTGCCCTGGCTGTAATTATGATACTAAGCAAGTTGCTGAAAGTTGATTTCGGTTTAGGTCTTGGCGACAGGAAAAAAGGAACCAAATATGTATTGGTATATACTGCCATATTTGCAGGGGTTACGCTTGTTTGCCATATACTCATGCTAATCTATAACATGCTGCCGGTATACAACTTCCCATTAAACAAAAACAATATACTTGGAACACTGGGCTTTCAATTGTTCTTAAGCGGGCCTGCCGAAGAGATTCTGTATCGGGCACTCCCCATTACAATGCTCATGCATTTAATGGGGAAGAGTGTAAAAGTAAAATGGGGAATTACATTAGAAACAATTATCGCCTCTTTCTTGTTTACAATCGCCCATATGAATTGGACTTTATTCCCGTTTACCATTGAAGCTAATTACTTTCAGCTGTTCTATGCTTTTGTACTAGGTATTATCCAGGGCAAAGCATACCAGGATAGCCGGAGCATATTATATCCGATATTCATGCACAGTATCAGCAATGTGCTGATGGTTGGAACAGGTTATCTGTTTATAATATTTAAATAGTGCTTAAAGGAGGAGTTTCGAAGGTTTTGTGCATTAGGGTGCATTAACATTCAAAAGTGTCAATTTGTAATTTCCATGCTATAATAAAAATGTATTTAAAAAATTAAAAGGAGCGTGGTTAACTTTGAATAAAAACGAGTTGTTTATGCCGGCGCCTTCACCCGAAAGTTTAGGGATTCCTTCTTCAGCAATTCTCAATTTTATTGAGAGAATAGACAGGGAGCAAACATGCATGCATGGGTTTTTATTGCTGAGAAAAGGGCAAATAGCAGCTGAAGGCTACTGGGCACCATATTCAGAGAACAGTATGCATCGCATGTATTCCGTAAGCAAAAGCTTTGTATCTTTAGCTGTAGGATTAATGATTGATGAAGGAAAACTAAATCTGGATGATAAGGTTGTTCAATTTTTTAAGGATAAAGCACCTCAAGACATACACCCCTATTTGGCTCAATCAACCGTAAGAGATCTTTTAATGATGGCAACACCCCATACAACAAATTCTTATACACGCTACGATAGTGACTGGGCTGCAACATTTTTTAATAAAAAGCCTTCACATCCTCCAGGAACAATCTTTTCCTATGATACAGCAGCTACAGTTGTTTTGAATACTATTGTGGAGCGAATAAGCGGAGTTCCTTTCCTGGAGTATATGCGTGATAAATTACTTGATCCTATTGGGTTTTCCAGGGATGCCTGGTGTATAAAAACACCTGAAGGTACATCATGGGGAGGTTCAGGAGTTATATGCAAGTTAAGAGATATGGCTAAATTAGCTTATGTATGTATGAATAAAGGCCGTTGGAATGATCTTCAATTAATATCAGAAGAATATATTAGTGCAGCTACATCAAAGCAAATAGACAACTCTATTTCAGGTAATGACGGATATGGATATCAGATATGGAGGGAGAGAGATAACGGATTCGCTTTCAGAGGGATGGGTTCACAGCTTGCATTTTGTTTTCCTGATAAGGATTTTCTATTTGCCTGTATATCTGATACACAAGGTGCAGGTTCTACGGGAACAGGAATTACTGGAGCTTTTCATGAAGAAATATTCGGCAAAATAAAAGATTTTGCTTTACCTTGCGAAGCCGAGTCGAATGCTGCACTAAAGGAGAAAATCAAAAATCTAAAGATCCTACCGCAGCGAGGAAATCTATCATCTTCATTCGAGCAAGGAATCAATAATAAATGGTATACTTTAAATGAAAATCCAATGGGAATAACCAGAATGCGTTTAATTTTTAATGGAGACGAAGGTATATGGGAATATGAAAATGCATCGGGACATCACAGGCTTGGATTTGGTATAGGAAAGATAATTGCAGGAGCTTTTCCTCAAAAGAATTATTACGGAGAAAGAATCGGAATAATACCTGGCAGATGCTATGATTGCCTTTCCTCGGCAGCATGGGTTGAAGAACATAAGCTTAACATGCTTGTATACATAACTGATATCTACCTTGGCACCCTCAAAATGTCTTTTTCATTTAAGGGAAATGAGATATCTATTTATATGACTAAAGTAGCAGAATGGTTTTTGGATGAGTATATGGGATTTGCAGGTGGATTTTTTGCAGAGTAAAGCTATATAGAAGCAGGTTTTAAAACATTTAAAACCTGCTTCTGTTACCTTGATGTAACTTACGATTTGCAAATTCTTAATTAGGTTCTTTCAAATCGTAAATTATATATTGACACAAAGGGAGATTTATGAAAAAATTATTTCAGATAGAATATAAATAAGGGGCACATTTTTAATTTTTGAAGAAATGCATTCCAGAAGCTATTGTTATGGTGCTTCTTCCGATAATTTCTCCAAAAAATAATATGCGTCGCCCATAAATAAGGGCAAATTTGCCCAAGCTATGTATATTTTGAATTTATAACAGTATTTTTAATTATAGATTAGAAAAGAAAGAAGGTGAATGAATTGTATGCAACACGATCTTAATGAAACCTATCACCAACAGCAGTCCCGTGAACCTATACCACAAAAGCATGTACATACATCTATAAAAAGGACTGCAAAGAAAAGACATTTCATGAGGAAAAAAAGTTTGTTTCTTTTTCAAAAAAAGTTGGCAATGCTTATTACAGACGTCTAAAAGCTGATCAAAAAGCCTGGTATGATGAGCAGGCAGGTAAAATTGGGGAGAATGTATTCATTATACCAGATAAGCCTATCCTTTTGGCATCGGCTGGTGTTGACATTGTGGTTGATAGGCCCGCATTCGATGGAGTAACTTCCGGAGCTGAGCTGATATCTCGATATGCAGGTTTATTTGCAGTATCGTACTCTTTCTTGAAAAATGCGCACACAACAACTATTGAAAAATACGTTAAAATAGGTTTTAGTAAAGTATCCACAACAACTGAAAAATAACAAGGAGGCATTTATATGCAAGGAAAAGGAATAGGATATAGTATTAAAGGAGTAGTATACATTGTATTAGTGGCATTAATTAGCAGTATTTTACCGGTGGTTTCATTTGCTGCGGAATATACTCCGCCTGACGTCTATAGTGCACCGCAAAATGTAGGAGTTGTGTTTAATGATGACATAAGTGATTCTGGAAGATGGAGTTTTGATATTGGCTATGCGGCATCCGGCGAAGTGCGAAAGCTTATGGAAGCAGTGGCAGATGGCCGTTTTGAAGGAGCATCATATGATAGCCTTGGCATCGCTGCACAGATAGATTATAAGCTGGACAGCGGCAAATGGAGGTCTGAAATGTCCGGATATGAGGAGTGGGTGATGAATTCTGAAACAGGTTTTGATGCTGCAGCAGGAAATTGGGCAGCTTCATACCACATATATGATGGCTATTTTACAGATATTTTCCCTGATGAAGTTTTACCGGGGGGCAAATCATATTTTGATCAGCATACAATGAACTTCCGCATTAGATTTTATATAACTTTCCATAACTCTGAAAAAGAGAAGGATTATGAATATTATTCACCCTGGTCCTCGGTTGTATCCTATAACAACAATCAAAAAGTAGAAGACCCTGCAGCTTTAATTAATCATCCCCCAAAGCTTTTATCAGTTGAGCTAAAAAAAGCTGATAATGGGGAACCCTACCTTGATTTCAAAGCAGACACGGCACATGCGGATGTACAGATTCTAAACAGCATATCCAATCAGAGAGTATTTACAAATGTTTGGATTAAAGTTAATAATGGCGAATGGATAGACGCAGGAACTTATTTATGGATGAAAGAGCAATTTACTATCGAGGCAAAAGATTATTTTGGTGATGTTAAAGATTATTCTGCTGCAATCTATGAAGCAAAATTCAGGTATTCCTTTGATTATACGTATTATCCCAAGGCAGGAAAGTCAGGGGATATTTATTCTCCTTTTTCAAATGCCTTGGCAAAAGGTATGCCTGCCTATAAAGGAGCTTCAAACTGGGCAATTACGGAACTTAACAGGGCAGCTGAATATGGGTTTATTACCGACAAGATAAAAGATAACATGAAAGCGCCAATTACAAGAGAGGAATTTGCTGAAGTTGCAATTAAACTATATGAAGCATACACAAAAAAGACTGCTGTTCCAGCAGACTCAAGTGTGTTTGTAGACACAAAAAATCCTGAAATATTTAAAGCTTATGCTTTAAAAATTGTAAATGGAACAAATACAGAAAAGAAGCTTTTTTCTCCAACCCTGCTGACCACCAGGCAGGAAGTATCGACTATGTTATATCGTGCAGTAAAAGCTATAAACCCTGATGCTGATTTATCTACAGCAGGGGCACCTGTATTTACCGACCAGGAGGAAATTGGAAGCTGGGCCTTTGAACCGGTAAAATATATGAGCAAACAGGGTTTTATTAAAGGTACAGGAGCGGGTGCATTTGATCCTAAAGGAACTTGCACTAGGGAAATGGCAGTAGCTATAGCAGTCAGAGTGTACGAAAAATCAGGGGGACAGGCTCGTTGATTGCTCGTTGATTGGCTCGTTGGTTGACTCGTCGGTTTGACTTCATTTGATGGTCGGGGGTGTGTAAAACAGAAATGTTTAACCGCCTCCTTTTTAATATATAATGTAAATAAATTCACACAACTTGTAGCTTTTTTCATTTATTCAAGTCTAATATGTTGAAGAGGTCCTCTGGAGGTGAACTCATGATAAATGAAGATAGGCATATTATTGAAAAAATATTAAAAGGTGAACAGAATGAATTTTCCTTGATCATGGAGAAATATGGGCAAATGGTTTATCGTGTATGTTTTGGATTTATGAAAAATGAACAGGAAGCTATGGATATGGCTCAAGAGGTATTTATATCAGTATATAACAATTTGGATAAGTTTAATTTTAAAAGTACATTATCTACATGGATTTACAGAATTTGTACAAATACCTGCCTTACTCAGTTGAATAAGCTTGGTAAAATACAGGTTTGTACTGAATATATTGAGCCCAGAGATTATAGCTGCCTATTACCTGATGAAGTTTCTGAACTTAAAGAGTTAAAAGAATTAATTAATATTCAAATGGAAAAATTACCTGATAAATCTAAAAACATTGTAAAGTTGAGGCTTTTCAACCAATTAAGTTTTAATGAAATTGGAGAAAAACTCAATATACCAAGTTCATCAGCTCGTACAAATTTCATAAGATCAAGGAAACGACTGCAAAAAGCAGTAAATAATTATAGCAAGGAGTGTGAATAGGTAATGATGTGTAATGATATTACTGGTATTACTATTAGAAGACTTCAGGGTGAGTTGAATATAAAAGAGAAAAAGAAATTTGATAAACATATTAAAAAATGTATTGAGTGCAGAAGAAAATATTATTTCATAACAGCTAATTATGACCCTGATGCAGGATATAACCAAGGATATAATCAAGGGTATAATCAGAATAAATTGATTTATAATGTCATGCCCAGAATAGATGCTTCCAGATACGATGTATCAGCAAACAGGAATGGAGCATCGGTTTCTGCAAATATTAAAATCAAAATAAAGTGGGCTTTTGTATGTCTTGCTGTTATTGTTTCATTAAGTTTAACCGCTTTTGCCAAGCCAATATATAAAAGCTTAGCAGAATTACTGGAAACAATTTCAATTAATCATAATTACTACTTAAAGCAGGCTGCCGGTGATGTAGAGAAAAAAGTCCCTGAGAAAAAGACTGAGGCTGAAATTAAAAATAGGCAACAAAGCTTTGCAGAAGCAGATATTCTCTATGACAAGTATAAGTATAAAGTAGATGAGATTATTACTGAAATGAAACCCGGAGAGGTAAGAACATTAACCTTCGAAGGGGAGCGTGATGATTTCTATGTAAGCTTAGGAAAGGGTGTAGAAGCTGAAACAATAATATATGGTATTAAAGGAATCAGTGGGCTTATGCAAGTAGAGGGTATTCCAACAGCATACAGGGCGAGGGCCGACAATAAAGACATATCAATTCAAGAAATGATAGATCAAGGCTGTTTTACACCTGTTCTTGAATACCTGCCTGAAGGTTATGAGTTTTCTGGTGTTGGTTTTTCCAAAGATGAAATAAGTTCTATAACATATAGGAATAATAAGAATAATGAAAATGACTATATTTCTATATATCTTGCTACTGATAGAGTTAATATGGATGATGACGCGAAAAAAACACTTGAAATAATTAATGGCTATCAGGCAATTTATATGGAGGAAGAGGCTATAGGCAACCGGTTTGGGAAATTTGTGATTTACCTTGGTGAGAACAAACGTCTAAAAGTCTTAACTCTCACAGCCAATTTAAAAGAGGGTTCTATTGAAAAGTCCGATCTTTATAATATTGTAGAGAATATAAAATATTATAATCAGGAAAGTAATGAAATAACTTA
>DAOSDD010000046.1:0-21982 GCA_035362115.1 Clostridiales bacterium
GGTATCCAGCTAATAAAGCTTCAAAACTCAACCCTATAGAGGCTCTTCGAGTTGAGTAACCATATGGGAGGTATAGAAATGAAAAGATTTATAGCACTTGGTTTATCAATAATATTATTGTGTGCTGCAATGAATGTTTTTGCAGCTGCAGGAACAGTCGGTTCAGTGGTTGGAGCAGATACATACGATAAAGCTTCCTATTACAATACTTTTAAGGAATTAAAAGTCCTTGGAATACTAAAATATTGTGACACCAGTCTGCTTGCTCCAGGCAATTTGCTCACAAGAAAACAATTTGCGGGAATACTTACAAAGCTGGCAGGGCTGGACGAATACCCAGACTTGTTAATAGGTGCGCCTGATTTTAAGGATGTAGATCCTAAAGACCCATCTGGTAAATGTATAAAAGCTGTTTATAAAAAAGACCTTATTACAAGCATGCCTGACGGAATGTTTCATCCTGATGAACCTGTAACCTTTGCTCAGTTTTGTACCGCTGCAGTTAAATTGCTTGGATATGGTGACGGTGATATTATCGGATTATGGCCCAAAAACTACATTGATAAGGCTCAATCACTGGAAATAACAAAAGGACTGAATTTTAGACATGGAGATGAGCTGCCGATTTGGACTGCGTTTCATATTATTCAAATATTATTTGATACTGAAATTAAAAAAACAGCATCTGATCAAGTATCAAAGACATATGCAGAAAAGATGGGATTTTATGAAGAATTTTTGGTACTGGCAGATTCCAATATATTACAAACCCTTGATAAGTCTCAGGTATTAACAGATAAAGGCACTTTCTATATAGATGAAAATATGTATAAAAATATAGTTGATAGTATGGATAGAGATGCGGATGGAAATTTATATGGAAATGCAGCTGGAAGTTATGTATCTTTAGAAGTCGGAAATTTATATCGATTTAAGCTGGATGGGGATAAAATATACAGAGTATCAGATAGCCTTCGTGAAGTTGATAATATCTCTGTTGCAAGCACTGCAGGAAACCAAATTACGTATAAAAAGGGTTTTAAAACATACAGCATCACGCTGCCTTCCAGGGCAAACTACTATCATAATGGCACAAAACAAAATTATAATGATATCAACAAAATTATAGAGTCTGCTTCTTCGATTATTCTTGAATATAATGAAGATAAATCTTATTATGATAATGTTTTGATATTCGATCCTGTATACAGTAAACCGGAAGCATCGTACAAATTTGATTATACATCTAAAAAGCTTGGCAGCATTGATTTCCCGGATAATCCTACCATAGTTAAAAACGGCAGGGTCATTGGGATTTCTGAAATTGAAGATTATGATGTAGTATATAAAGTAACAGATATATGGAATGAAGCAGGGTACATTCTTGTTGTAGATAAAAAGATTGAGGGAAAAATAACCAATATACTTCCGAATAAGCTTTCTCCCCAAAAAATTGAAATCGACAATGTAGTTTATGAGCTTGGCAAAGATATGATGTTTAGCAAGATTAACAGCACACCAGGTTCTTTTAAAGTGGATGATAGTATAGTAGCTTTATTCAATTATGAAGGTAAAGTTGTTGATCTTTTGTACAAAGGAGAAGAAAACAATGCCCATTATGCCTTTGTGCTTAACAGCAATTCAATAACGTCCACAGATGCAGCAGATTATGGCAGGGTAGAGTATTATGCAAAAATGTTGTTTACTGGTGGAACTATAGCAACTTGTAGAGTAAAATACAACGCTGCAGAAAATAAAGGCAGATTAGTTAAGTTTACTAAAAATGATGACAATATCTATAGCATTAGTGAAGTTAATTATATCAGTACATTAGATATGAAGGAGCTTGCGGTTGATAAGGATGAGGGGAGAATAGGAGATGATTATGTTACTGAAAATATAAAAATATTTAATATAGAAACTAATGAGACAGGTAAAGATGCAGAGGTGCATGTTCTCAACTGGACTGACATGAAAAGTGGGAATATTATTTTAGGCAAGACCCTTTATATTAATAAAGTTGGAGATTTCAACGACATAAACTTGATGGTCGTAAATGACATGTTTAATCAGAAATACAAGTTTGCTCTTATAAAGGATATTCAATCTTCAGGGACAGGTGCAGGGGCAGCAGGAGCAGGTGCTGGAGCCGGTAGTTCGAAAACCACACCTTACAATTATAAGCTGTTAATAGAGGGAAAAGAATATTCTTACAGTGATACTCTATATTTTACAAAAGATTCAGTAGTAAGAGTAAGCATGGCAAACAACACAGTAAAAGAGATAATGGATATTAGAAGTCGTGATGTACTAACAGATAATATTCAGGCAGTAGATAATAAAAGAATTAAGATAAAGGATAAGATATACCGGTTCAAGGATACTACCGCTATTTATTTAAAGAAGGCTGATGGAGAATATATACGGATTGGTACCAATGATATAGATACTTCAAAGAAATATTTACTGATTTCTGTGTATCTGGACAAGGCTTATCAAAATGGTGGAAGGGCAGAGGTAATAGTTATTGTAGAGCGAGCTGAGGAGTAGTATGGGAGCATGAAATTTTAGTTTACATAATTTGTGCATTGAATTTTTGACAAATATCCTGTAATCTATGTAATAGGGGGGTTACAGGTATTATGTCTAAAAACAGCTTAATTATTAAAGAAAAACCAGGTGCAAATAGAGAATTATCTGTTGGAAAAACAATATTAAGAACAATAGCAAAAACAATAACAAAAACAATAGTAAAAACGGCTGCAGTACTATGCAGTATTTTAATAACGACTAATATGGCTATGACAGCATCATCATCTGCAATTGAACCTTATACATTATTATCTGATACATCGGAATATAAATTTAATATGTCATATTTATATTTTGGAGATCCTTCAACTTATGTAAACAGTATTGAAAACACTAGGAATTCTATAACTGAAATTTCTCCAAGTTATTTTGATCTTAATACAAATGGTACTTTAAAGATTACATCCAAAATCGATAAAAACTTTATCAATGAAATGCATAATAGAGGTATTAAGGTAGTACCTTTTCTAAGCAACCATTGGGAGCGGAATTTGGGAAGAATTGCATTGAACAACAGGTTGGTTTTGGTCGAACAAATTGTTAATGCCATAAGAGACTACAACCTTGATGGTATAAATGTAGATTTGGAAAATCTAACTGAAGAAGACCGAGATAAATATACTGATTTTGTAAAGCTATTGAAAGGAAAATTACCTGCCGATAAAATTGTAGCAGTGGCTGTTGCTAGTAACCCTGAAGGATTCACAAAAGGTTGGCATGGTTCTTATGATTATCGGGCATTGGGCCAATACAGCGATTATTTAATGGTTATGGCATATGATGAGCATTATGGGGGCGGACCTGCAGGGCCTGTTGCCAGCTATAGTTTTGTTGAACGCTCTGTAAAATATACATTGGATAGGGTCTCAAGGGAAAAGGTTGTTTTAGGCATACCTTTTTTCGGACGCATATGGAAACAGGGTGGAGGACTGGTGGGACAAGGGGTGAGTCTTACTACTGTAGAAGACCTGATTTCAAAATATAGAGGAAAAACTTCTTTCGATATTGCTTCTCTTTCTCCTAAGGCTGTTATAACCATTAGACCTGAGGATGAAAAACCATACATTTTCGGAATAAGGTTGGATGCAGGAACATACACAATATGGTATGAAAATGAAGAATCTATAAAATATAAATTAGGGCTGGTTAATAAATATGGACTTAAAGGCACTGGGAGCTGGAGCCTGGGACAAGAAACATCAAGTACATGGGATTATTATGAGCTTTGGCTTAATGGACATTATTTTGAGGATTCCCAGGGACATTGGGCACAAAAAGATATTACATTCGTTGCAAATAAAGGCTGGATGATAGGAGATGGGTGGACAAGCTTTGCACCCAATAATACATTAACAAGGGCTGAAGCTGCAACTGCACTGGTGCGCAGTCTGGGACTTAAAGAAATTGTATCACAGGAAAATGAGATAGCTTTTAATGATATATCAGGTCATTGGGCAGAAAAATATATAAGAATTGCTGCACAGAATAAAATCGTATTCGGACGTGGGGATAATTCTTATGGCCCTGATGTAGAAGTGACCCGTGAGGAAATAGCTGTTATGATGGATAGAATTTTGGCGGACAAAGGGTTTTCAAACATACAACTGGCAAATAGGGAACAGGGGCAGATTGCAAGCCGTGGGGGCAGTAGTGGAGGCAGTCTTGGGAATAGTAGTGGAAATAGTCCTGGTAGCAGTATTGATACTGCTGCCCGCTACTATCAGATATCCGGAAAAACTTATAAGGATGTTAACACTGAAACATGTGCATGGTCATATGATTCTATTATTAGAATGACACAAATCGGCATTTTAACTGGAGCACCCGATGGCAGGTTCCTACCTAAAAATATCGCCAGGCGTGCAGAAATGGCGGCTTTGCTATGTAGAATTTCAGGGAAAATATAGAGATAACAGTATACTACCAACTTGCGAAAAACCAGTATTGACAAAGACTTTAACTTGATATAATATTTAACAAGGTGGTTAAAGTAGTGATGCTACTGTAGCGCAGTAGGTAGCGCAATTGATTCGTAATCAATAGGCCAGGGGTTCGAATCCCCTCAGTAGCTCCAAAAAAATGTCTTGGATAAATCTTGTATAAATCTTGCATAAATAGGAAAAAGACACTCAATTATAAAAGCCCTGATGATGAAACAAAAGTTTATAGAAACATGGTAGGGCTAAGAAATTTATTATCTTTGTCCATGATAATTTTGTTTAAAATGCAATGCTATAATGTAATGCTATAAGGATGGTCTTTTCTTATGCTGAGTACCTACATAGCAGTGCTAATATCATACCCTGCAAATTAAAAAAGCAGATGATATAACTATATCATCTGCTTTTTTTAAGTAAAATAAACATTTTACTCTATTTTTGCACCGCAGCTCTGGCAAAATGCTGATCCATCAGTTACAGCGGCTCCACATTTTTGACAGAATACACTTGTGGCGCTTTGGGTTTCAGCGGCTTGCACAGGTTCTTGTTTTGCACCGCATTTTGGACAGAACATTGCATTTCTATCCAATTCTGCACCGCAACCCATACATGCTTTCACGTTTTTAATTTCCATAATTTTTGCTCTGATATTTTTTATTGCTTCTTCATGACTCTCAATCTCTTCACAGTCAGCAATAAAATCAGGGTCTATTTCGGAGGCAGAACGGAATTTTGCATATGTATTCTCACCGATTTTAGAATACAGCTTTTTAATCTTATCCTCTTCTGTACTGATACTCATGTTTAATTTTGTTACTTCTACAAGCTCACCGGATTTTTTTGCAGCTGCCTGAGCAGCTTCACCAACTTTTTTACCTAAGTTATCAAAAAATGCCATATTATTTCATCCTCCCATCTTTAAATTAATGTTAAATAAATTATTATTTATTATATAGGGATTTCGCTTGATGCGAAACCTATTAATGCTCACTTGCTAAAATTCCTCCCCATTCAACTACAGTAAAACCGTTTCTGTTTATTACCATATTTTGCTCGGGTTCCAAAGTATCCTGTCCTTCATTAGGTTCTATGTAGAACCATATGCGGAAAATATTATCAGGTTCTTTGGACAATATAACGGGCATTATAGTATCCACCTGAATGTTCTCTTGGGGATAGAAAATATAGTCTTTGCTATGCACCAGTTTTTCTGTCCAGTATTCAAGAAAATCTGATTTTTCCTTTTCATTGAAACTATATTTATCTAATATCTTTATTATATCATTTCTTCTGGAATTCCACCTTATTTTCCAACCATTTTTTTTCTGAAAGTCACTATCGGGAACTAAAGCTTCATAGAAAAGATAATCTCCCTTTCCATTCAGGCTGCCGTTTACAATTTGTGCTGTCCAACCTTCATTTTCTGGATAAATCGGATCGGAAAGTGTTATCCAATGACCAGGGTATAGTTTTACATTAACAGACATATTAGCATCAGAATAAAGATAGATGTTTGGCTTATATACAGGGATGCCTGTGGAGGGGTCTGGTATTTCTCTTCTTAAGCCGGGATAAAGATCAAAGCCAAGTTCTTCCTCGATAATATCAAGACCTTCCTTTATACCAGGTCTCTGTAAGGGAGCAAAAACCAGTTTCTTTTTACCTGTTGCAAGATCAATAGCATCACTGACAGTATTACGTACATATCTGGAGGCATTTCTGTAAGTCTCTGAGTTAAATGCTATACGGGCTGCACCAACTCCAAGCTTGGAGACCAGGTAGGTTGTGCCTGTTGCACCTGCAGCAGCAACCAGCCCGGCACCCCATGCAGGAGCAGTAAATAGAGCGATTGCGCCTGCGCCTACAGCATACCAGCCCATTCCAACATCAACAACAAATAATGTCTTGTCAATGCCTTTCTCTACCATGGTTTCATGTTTTGATTCTTCGGTAAAGAGTTTGTAGGTGTCAACTGCGGTGTTGTATATGTTTAGGATCTGTCCTCCTGCTCTTAAGCCGTTACCAAGGTTGATTATCTTGTTGCCCTGATTAATAAGTTCGGCCGCTTTTTCAGGTCTGTATTTGGTAAGGTCTGCACCCTGTCCTACGCTTACATAAAAATTTCCTGTACTTTCGCCCCAGTCCGAGAGTTTGCCTATAGCGAAATAGTCATAGGTATTATCAACAACAAAACCGCCGGTATCGTCCTTTATATCAAAAAGGTCTGCTAAGGCACCTGCCTGAGGTCTGTTATATGAAGGTACGGTACTAATGGCAATACAAACAGCAACAACAAGCGCAAAATATTTTGCATGTTTTTTAATCATTTACATCACCCCCAAGATACCGGTTAATATCCTCAAGAGCCTTCTTTATGTTAGCTTCAACCTCTTTTTCAGGCTTTAGTGAAAGGGCATTCTCAAAAGCAGCTTTAGCATCTGCATATTCCATAATTGCATAATGACTTTTACCCAGATTATATTGTACTTCAATTGAATCGGGTGCAAACCATCGTGCCTGTTCAAGGTGATATATAGCCTTTGGATAATTACCAAGCTCCATGCTTATAGTCCCGGCATACAACCTGGGGCGCAATATTCTGGGATTTGTCTGGAGAATGCTAACGAATCTGTTTAGAGCATCTGCTTTATCATCCAGGTGATATCGTACCAGCGCCATATTATATTGAATATTCAAATCATATGGATTTGCCTGGTAAGCACGGTTCAAATAATCCCATGCTTTATCGTAGCTTTTCATGTTTAAATATACCAAGGCCTTGGCAAGAAGTACCTGGTCATCCTGAGGCTTTTTTGCTTCCATTTCCGAGAATGTGCTTTCAGCCTTTTCATATTCCTTATGGGAGAGATACTTCATTCCTTTGCTGTAATTTGATGACAATTCACGTTCTTCCTTAAAGGGGTTAAAGAGAGCACCAGCAACAAGGAAGCAGACAATAAGAACAATAGGTACAAGAATACCAGCAACACCGGAAGTACCATGAGAGTTATGAGCGCTGTGAGTGCCAGGAATACCAGGAGTACCAGGAATACCAGGAGTACCAGGAGTACCAGGAGTACCAGGAGTACAAGGAGTACAAGGAGTACCAGGCGCATCAGGAGTAACGGCAACACTTCCAGCACCGCCAGCGCCATGAATATTAGCAGTACCAGGGGTATCTTTTTGACCCTTCGAACCAATGCCTGAAAGAAGTTTTCTCATAAAAGGCAGTCCTGAGAGAAAAAACAGTCCTGAAACTATCAAAAGTACAATGTTTAGCAAACTGGCACCAGAAATAAATATCTGAATAAGGGTTCCAAGTAAGAGTAAAATACCTATACCCCACATTTAACGATTCCCCCTTTCCAATTCGTTTGAAAGCCTGTCTATTTCTCCCCAAGCATGTACTACCATCCCATAAGGATCCACGCGATGATCTTCGTATGGAACAAGCCGGACTACCTTCCGGAATGCTCTCAGTGCCTCTTCCTTCATTCCTGCTTTATTGTAGCAGTGGCCAAGGGCAAAATACCCTTCTACATGCTCAGGCAGTATTTGCAGAGATTTAAGATAATACTTGATTGAATCCTCAAAATTTCCACTGTTGGTTCGCACTGCATTTTCATAAGCATTGACGCCTTTGCAATACCATACATAACCCAGCCGCTTATCTTTTGCAATTATTTTATTCAGCTGCAGATTCGATTCTTCACTGTTTCTTTCCTTCCAGCCCTTCATAGCCAGGATGTAGTACTTAATAAGTGCATCTCCAAGCTGATTTTCAAGCAGGTCTACATGCTCTTGAAATTTTATGGCATTTACATATGCAAGAGAATAAGCGTACAAATAACGGTCATATTCTTCACTGTACGGTTCTGAGTATTTCTCGATCTCTTTTATTTTGCTAAGGGACTCTGCATAATTGTTCATATTGAGAAGGCAAATAGAATGGTTATAAACCAATGTAGGGTTTTTCTCCCCTTTTTCCAGTTCCTTAGCCAGCTTAAGGGCATCGTTGAATTTCTGATTTTTTATTAATAAATACAGGTATGTTTCAGCAGTTTCTCTGCTATCCGGGTATTTTCTGTACAAATCATCAAAAATTTTCTCTGATGTTACATAGTCGTTGGCCAGCATATGTATTTTTGCCGAATAACTGTCTTTTGCCAGTAAAACGTCCCGATCTTCATAGTTCTCGATGGAATTTGAAAATGCTTTGGCTGAATCAATCAACATGGAATAATTGTTTTGCTCGTTTCTAAACTCTGCAAGTGTTCTGGTTAATAAATAATTTACTTCGCCATTATCCGGGTACTTTTCTTTTAAGGAGAGAAGCCCGTTCAAAGCTTCCTGATGTTCATAGTACATGGTTTTTTCGTAATATTTATATACCAAGTTAGGTTCAAGGTCCTTTTGCATTTCATTTAACTGTTCGATCCATTTATCCAGTTTCTTTAAAGAGGCCTTGCCCAGTGCAGCAAATTTGTCGTGATAAATTTCATTTCCAAGCAGCCAGTCAATAGACATTTCTTTAACTTCTTTATTTTGGGCTGGAATAGATGCTTCAAGAAGCCCTGCAAAGGTTTCAGGGATGGCAAGGGGATTTTTTATTCCTTTTCTAAATGTATTAACAGCTATACTAGGTTGATTTTCTTCCAAAGAAATCCTTCCTTCAAAGAGCGCTGCATAACCGTTTAGTAGATCTAATGCCTTTGCAGAAGCCATTAATTTGCTAGATTCATTGCGCAAGGAAGCATTACCGGATATAATTGACTTTCTCGTCAAAAGGTATGCTTGCAGAGAATATAACTTTGACAATGCATCATCATATTCTTTGATGGCACCGGTCATATATCCTGCATCCCTGAGGATATCTCCTTTCGAAGAATGGCCCCTTATATCTGCAATTATACTTGCATAGCCATCCTGTGGCTGGATTGGTAATATGAAAACTGAAGCTGCTGCAATCAAAGCAAAAATTACCGGAATTACAGGTATGGAACGGAAATTGCTATTAGCAATTGCTTCAAATGATTCCCGATTATCTCCGGCCATTTTTGAGGCTTGTGAAAATATAACAGCCAGAATTGCCGCTGCCAGCACTGAAGATAGTAAATATTTCAGGAAAGTCTGGAGAAAACCATAGGGCTGTATATTTTGAATAATATTTCCTCCAAAATTCTGAAAGAAATATAGTAAAACAATCATTGCACTCAATGCCAAATCAAGAATAACCATGCGAGGTAAATGTTTTAGCATCCATATATTAATTCGGTCCAGTGCTTTGCCGGTCTTAAAAAATGTTAACCTATATCTTGCGGAAATGTATAACAAAAACAACCCCTCTATAAGCAAAAACTGCATGAGAAGAACAAGCATCGCATATCCTGCAAGTATGAGCATACCTTGACCCGGATTATCCATTCCTGCTTTTACAACCAGGCTGTAAAGCCTGCTTATAATAAGGCCTGAACCCGAGAATACACCCCAGAGAAATAGCAAAGTACTGAAACTGCTTGTCAGCAAAGTGATAAAGTCTCTTGCCAGTGATGCACACCTGTACATAAAATCAATATGGCTTGATGTAGTACTGATATTTGTTGAAAGCAATTCCCTATTTATACTTTTTATGTATATAATAAAAACAAATATAAATAGTAAATATGTTATGATACTTGATACTGGAGTCCAGATAAAAGAGATGGTTTTCTGATTAATTACCAGAAGAATGCTTTTTATCAGAAAAGACCCCTGAAGTATAAAGATAGCTAATACAAGCCAGGCAAACCCCCCGCATTCAATGCAGAAATTGTTCGCACCTTCAATCCCTGCTCCATGTTTTGAGCAGAACATAATTTATTCCCCCTATCTAAGAAAACTGCATCAATTGCTGTATAAAATAATGATGCGAGTTTTCTTACTTATTAGAAAATTGGAAATTAATACAGACAAATATCTTATATATAATATTTTATTTTATATGATAAAATTCTACAAGTATTTTTTCAGTATATTTAAAAAATTTTTAAATCATTTTGGAAAGTTTTCAACTGAAATTAAAGCTTTTTTATTGACCTAAAAACCCTGCTCGATCATTACATAAATTACTATAATATTACAATCGTGTTAATTTTAAAATAACTACTCTTTTCCTTACCCTATTAGCGAATATATTTATTGTAAGTCATAAAGCATTAAAATTAAATTCCGGGAGGTATTATGTATGAAAAAATTTTTAAGCATTATTTTAGTTGCACTTCTTGTTTTTGCAACTTTTGTTAGTCCTGTTAGTGCAGATTCCAAACATAATAAGAATGATGAAAACCTGAAGAAAAAATATATGAATGAGCTGAAAACGTTGAAAGGTCAGTTGAAGTGCTTTGAGAAGCAATATCAGGAACGGCTCAAAATTATGAAACAATTAGAAAAACTAAAAAAGAAGTATAATGATAAGCATAATTACTATTTTGATGATGATTTTGATTTGGAAGATCTGTGGCTTCTTATTAATGGTGAGGAATTTTTATGGAAAGGAACGCCGGTTATCCGTTATGGTAGTTTTCTGCTTCCTATAAAGCCAATTACCGAGGGATTAAAGGCAGACTTGAAGTATGATGATAAAAAACATGTAATTTCAATTACAAAAGGAGACACAAAGATTGTAATTGATCTTGAAGGAAAAGTTATTACTGTAAATGGTGAAAAAGTAAATTGGGATATTTTTAACAAAAAAAGCAGCAATGGAACAATTGTCCTTGTAAAAGTTATTGCAACAGTGCTGGGACATGATGTGGACGGTGATGATGATTCGGGTGTTATAATTATTGATGACAAATATACTTCATTTAACAACAATGATGTAAGGCTTGAATACAAAGGCAGTTGGACATATCTACAAAACCAGAAGGATGCTTACATGGGTGACCTTCATGTATCTAACGATAAAGATGCTTCATTTAAGTTTAGTTTCAATGGAACAAAAATAAAGCTTTATGGTGTAAAGGGACCTGATAAAGGTAATGCTATTATTAAATTGGATGGAAAAGAGCAAACTGTAAATCTATTTTCCTATACTACCCAGAATAATGCTATCATTTATGCCAGCACAGAACTTAAAGAAGGTCCTCATACTCTGGAAGTAAAAGTTTCAGGCTCTAAATATTTCTGGTCAAAAGGATACAGTGTGGCTGTTGATCGTGTTGATGTAATGGGCGAAAGTGTAAAAGATTGGAATATAGCTATAAATAAGCCTGCTTCCGCAGATAGCCATGAAGTTAATAATACACCGCAAAAAGCAAATGACGGTAGTCTGTCAACACGCTGGTGCGCTGCGGATGATGCCACCGGCCACTGGTGGATGGTTGATCTGGGGGGATATTACAACTTAACTGGTACTGAAATTGTCTGGGAGTTTGATGAGAAGTTATATAAATATAAAGTGGATGTATCTGCAAATGGATCTGATTGGACCCTTGCACTGGATAAAGCAAACAATAATTTAAAACAGCAGGTGCAGAATGAGAAGTTTTCAGCAAACTCCGTGAAATATGTACGGGTAACTGTAACTGGACTTGAACCAGGATGCTGGGCAAGTTTCTATGAGACTAAGATATTTGGGTATCCTGCTTCTGCCAGCCAGCCACAGGTTCCTGGAGCACCTGAATCTTTAACTGCAAAATCAGTCTCCGATACTGAAATATTGCTGAGTTGGAAGGCACCGACACTTAATGCATGGCTATCCGGATACAAGATATACCGTAACGGAACTCATATTGGTACAGTAGGAACTACAGCAAACAACCTGACTTATAAAGATACAGGACTTACTCCGGGCACAGCTTATGAGTATACTATTAGAGCATATAATTCTCAAAATGTTAATTCAAGCCCAAGCTCAACATTAAAAGTATCAACATTTGGAAACGGAACCGGCCTTAAGGCTGAATACTATGATAAGGTAGATTTTACAGAACAGAAACTTCTGAAATCAGATGATTTAATAAATTTTATTTGGGGCAGTAATCCTCCTAATACCTACATCACCGATAGCACATTTTCAGTTAGGTGGTCAGGAAAAGTTCAACCGCTTTACTCGGGAAAATATACTTTTTACACCCTGTCGGATGGCGGAGTTCATGTTTGGGTCAATGACAGCAAAGTTATTGATGACTGGACAGAACATGCTATATCCGAAAAGAGTGGAACTATAGAACTTACTGCGGGAAATAAATATGATATTAAGGTTGAGTATTATAATGAGAGTGGTTCATCACAGATTCAGCTTTTCTGGTCTGGCGATTCACAGCAAAAGGAAATAATTCCTAAACGTCAATTTTATATAGATTAAGCTGTTTGTTCAGGTCATGCATTTCCAGAAGTCTGCTTTGATAGCCCAGACTTTCCGTACAGACTCTTGGAAACGCATGGGGCCTGGCTGACTAATCAGCGGCAGGATAAAAAACCCATGGGACTATAATTGTTTGAATTATAGTCCCATGGGTTTTTTTATAATAACTAGCAAGTTTTAGAGTTTGGTAACATATATATATACTGGTCAAGGGTAGTATACTGGGTAGTACGCTGAGCAGTACGCCGGTAACACAAAAGTATTATTGTAAACATAAGAAAATTTTGTATTCATAATACATTAGTTAAATATAAATTTAGATGTGAGGGAAGAATGGTTAATATGCTTGTAAAGAAAATTTTTAGCTCTTATAAACAGATGGAACAACTCAATAAAATAATGTTCTTTTATAGATATTTTTCATTGTTTATTACCTCTGTATTCTTTCTAGCTAATTATAAACAGCATACAACATGGATAGCAATTATCGTAATCGGTGGATTTTCTATTTCTGCAATAATACTAAATTACTTATATTCAATAAATGCAAACCATAAAAACTTTATAAAGATTTTAGTCTTAATAGAAACAGTCGGGAATGCTTTAACACTTATTCCCACAGGAGGGCTTAACAGTCCCTATTTATGGTATTCACTTAACACAGTTCTTGTAACTCTTGCTTTTCTTAATTTTAAATATTGCTTTTTAAATCTTATGATATACATTATTATTACCACTAAAATATCACATATATTATTTAACAATAAAGACATTAGTTTCTGGTCAGTTTTAGCTAATAACTCCAATCTTGTTTTAAGCTTCATTTTAATAACTGTTGTAGGTCATTTACTGATTTCCCTATTAAATACATTGGAAGAAGAGAGGAATAAGTTGATAAATGTAAATGACCAACTGAATTTGACTAATAAGAATTTGAAAAAGTCAATTGAATATATCATGTCAATTAACCATGCTGTACATAATCTTGTGAATCAACATGATGAGGTCAGGTTGATTAAACTTCTGATTGAGTACTCAATAGATATGACAAAAACCAATAGAGCTTTCTTTATATCTTTATTTGGACAATTAATTGATTATGAGGTTAAAGATAGGTATGAGGAAGTCTTTTTAACAGAAGAATGTAAAAATATTATAGTAAACCAAAAAGATAAAATTATTAATTCATTTACACCTTTAAACATGGAAGTCAATGGGAAAAACCTAATTGTGGTAGAAGTTAAGTCCTTATACCAATCATATGGAATTCTAGGGGTAGCCGTAGAATTTAATGATTCAGTTGATTTGGGCGATTCGGATATTTTATATGAAGAATTATCAAGCCAGATGAAATTATTATCCGAATTGGGTTCCATAGTGTTTGAAAGATATCAACTACAAGATACTAATAACCGCTTATTGATAAATGATGAACAAAACAGGATTGCAAATGAGGTACATGATACTGTTCTACAAAGACTTTTTAGTATATCCTGTGCTATCCAAACTCTCTTACAAAAACAATGTAACACTAGATTATCTGATATACAGGGCGAGTTAATTGTTATGAAAGATTCACTTGTAAGTTCTATGAAGGAATTGCGAGAAATTGTATATAAACTTAGTTGGAGGAAAAATGGAGAAAATGCATTTCTAAATGATATATCAAGATATATAGATGAAATATCAAAACTTACGGGAGTAAGGATTTTATTTTCATCATCAGGTGATCAGGCGCTTTTAAGTTGTGATATGAAAAGGATTCTATGCAGGATTACTCGTGAAGCTGTAGGAAATGCAATACGGCATAGCAAGTGCAGTAACATCAATGTTTCTATTGATATAGATGATAGCTCCACCAAGGTTGAAATCAAAGATAATGGGAGAGGTTTCGAGATTAATAAAGATTTTAGCAGTACAGGACTAGGATTAAAAAATATTTACAATTTGATAAATTCATCAGGTGGGAAAATTGATATTGCAAGCCAATGTGGAATAGGTACTGTAATGTCAGCAGTAATACCAAATAACAGTTTTAAAGATGTAATAAAGGGGGAAGCTGTGTGAAGCTAATTATTGTTGATGATCATCCACTTGTAAGGAAGGGGATAAATTCCATTTTATCAACATGCAATGATATTGATGAGGTATATGAGGCTGATAATATTGCAAGTGCAATGGAATTGATAATTAATGAAAAACCTCATATAGTTCTTGTTGATTTAAGGTTAGGCTCTCAGAACGGGCTGGAACTGGTGGAAAAAGCAAAGCAGGCAAATCTTGATACAAAATTTATTGTACTTACATCCTGTTTGCTTCACGATGACTTCTTAAGAGGTGAAAAGATTGGTGTAGACGGCTATATTCTTAAAGAAGCTTTCGCAGAAGACATTATGTATGCTATCAGGCTTGTTCAAAGAGGCAAAAAGTATTATGACTCAACTATAATGGGTCATAAGAATGAACTGGATGGAGAAGGTCTACTGCTGAACACCCTTACAGAAAGGGAAAATGAGGTGCTAAGAGAAATTGGAGCGGGAATGACCAATGAAGGAATAGCTAAAAAATTATTTATTTCTCAACATACGGTAAAAAAGCATGTTAGCAGTATATTATCCAAACTGGAGCTAAACCATAGAACAGAAGCAGCATTGTATATTAACAAAGCATTAAAAGTGAGGTACTAATTGATATGGTGAAAAGGTATAAGTAATTGTGTTTCATATTCTTTATGGCTTTTTATATAATATCTTAATTCTAGTAAAATGATGGGGTGATGGCGCTATGACAAAAAAAAGAAGAAGAAAAAAGCATGTAAGCAATTCTTTAGTTATAGTATCTGCAATTATTACACTAAATTTTTTGGGTATAAGTTATGCAATCTGGAATGAAAGCTTAAGTATGAATGTTTCAGTGTCTACAGGTTATATTGATCCCTATTTTAGCAGCTGTATAATTGTTGATAAAATACCGGGAACAGGAAATGGGCTGACTGCAATAATATCAGAAGATGGTCACTCAATAGAAATTATGGGTACAGTTAATAGAGGGTATGAGGGAGAGCTGCACTATCATGTTTCAGATAGTGGGAGTGTACCTACAAACTATTGTGGTGACTATTTAATGGTAATTAAACCCGAGGCAGCTATAGAAGCAAAACCAGAAGAAGCTAATAATATCGAAAAGACATATATCAAATCTAAAGAGACAAACGCAGAAGGGACAAATACAGACGATGCAAATGTAGAAAAGACAAATGTAGAAAAGACAAATGTAGAAGAAATAGATATAAAAGAAGAGGAAATATATGAATTCACAAATATTTTGCAATTTAGCCTATAAATCATATTATTGATATAGAGGAGGTACGGCTGTGAAAAAGAAAATTATTATACTTTTTAATATTATAATTGCATTTATATTTGTAGCTGAAGGGTATAGTACTTGGGAAAAAACTTTGACTATACATGGAAGTATTGTTGTTGCGGAATCTAAAAAAGCAATTACTGAAGATATATCTAAAACAAATCTCCCGAGACAGGCAGCTGCACATGAAAAAGCTGAAGGGGACAAAATAGAAGTGAAAGAAGCCGCTGAAGGGGAAGAAACAGAAAAGGCTATTGAAGGGGAAGAAAGAGAAGAGGCTACTGAAGGAGACGAAGTAGCAGAAGGAGATAGGAGGGATGCAAGTGAAGGTGGAAATACAGAAATTGTAGAAGATGAGAATATAGACATAATCGAAGAAGAAAATGCAGACTTAGTTGAAGAAGAAAAAATAGTCAAAGAAGAAGGAGAAAAAACTCATGATAATGAAGAAAGTAATCATACAAAAGATGAGGAAGATAACAAGAATAATGATAATAATTGAATGATGAATTAATGAAGGTAAATTTTAATAATGGGGGTAAGTGATGTCTAAAAAATATCTACCAGTCAAGGTATCTAAAACGAGATGCTTTCTGCTGTTAGGAGTATTTCTATGTTTATATTTTATGGACAACCTTCCAATAGCATCTTTTATCGGGTACAATCTATATAATAATTATCTAAAGCCTGCACTTTGGCTTGGAATTGCTTTAACCATATGGAAACTTCCCAGAATAAGGTATTCGGCAAAATTAAGATTCAGACAAGGTTTAATATTATGGGCATTTAGTTTTGCAGTTATATATATTTTTATCTCAATTGGTGCAGGATTAATAGATGGTTTTGGTAAAAGTCCCTATAACCATTCGTTTAAGGGTATGCTTACAAATATATTTGTTATTGGTTCTGCATTAATTGGCTGCGAAACCTTAAGAAGTTATGTTGTTAATAGCATGACTCATAAAAAAGTGAATTATTTTGTATTTTTATTAATTTCAATACTAATAACTATTTGTAATTTTTCAACAAATATATTTACCGGACTTAAAGGCATTAAAGACATAGTTGTTTTCTTTGCTCAATTCTTTGCACCTGAATTTTCACATAACCTGATGGCAACTTACCTGGCTTTTCTTGGGGGGACTATTCCTGCGATTACCTATACTGGAATATTACAGGCGTTTCACTGGCTTTCACCGGTGCTTCCCAATCTGAAATGGATCACAACAGCACTAATAGGTATTTTATGTCCTGTATTTTTTCTTCTATCTATGCAAAATATTTATTTGAAAGAGTCAGGTACATACCCCAAAAAGGACAAAAGAGAGGATAGTATTGCAAGTTGGATGATAACAAGCCTTGTGTCAATTTTTGTTATTTGGTTTGCAGTAGGAGTCTTTCCTGTATATCCTTCCGTAATTGCTACAGGAAGCATGGAGCCAATGATAAAACCCGGAGATGTTATTTTGATTGATAAATCCGTTGATAAAAGCAAATTGAACGTAGGGGACATTATTCAATTTAGAAGAGACAATATATTAATATCTCATCGTATTGTTGAAATTATTGATGATGATATAGGAAAAGGTTATTTAACAAAAGGAGATAATAACTCAGCAAGAGATTCTAATGTAGTAAGGTTGGATAAAATAAAGGGAAAGCTTATAAAGGTAGTCCCTAAAGTTGGATGGCTAACATTGCTAATAAAGAGTGAGAGAGATATTCAGTTGGACGGAATTGAGTTTTAGTTTTGAAAGTAGATTTCCGATAGTACAAAGGTAGTATGAATAATCAATAAGTACTACTATTAATTAGAACTATAGCGATACTAAACATTAGACTATTGAGTGGAGTAAGAAAAAATAATAGTTATTATAATAAATATAGTAAATATAACACACATAAAACTTTATATGCCGGCTGAAAAGTTTTTGCATGTTATATGGGTTTTTACCCAGCCTCTAAGCTTTAACAAAATAAAAAACTTGTTTAAAAGGAGAGATTTTTTTATGAAAAAAACTAAATTTTTAGTTCTTGCTCTTGCTGTAGCAATAATGATGATGGGTGCTGGATATGCAGCATGGAGTGAAACCCTTAAATTAGATGCAACTGTTAACTCAACATATTTGAATATTGTTCTTGGTAGAGCTACTGAAACAACTTATGTAAGAGATACCATTGATGATTCAGCTCTAGAAGGTTATGGCACAAAATGCAAAGTTTACTTATATGATAATGCAGGTGGCGCAAATACAAATAGCAGCAGAGCAGAAGTTTATTTTGTTAACTTATTCCCGGGAATAAAACAAAAAGCTACAATCACATATAAAAATGATAGCAAAATACCTGTAAAGCTTACTAAAGTAGTTTATTCCCAATTCACAGATAACGGATTATTAACAGCTAGCATACCTGCTACAGTAATGCTCCAAACTGTGAACATGAATAATGGAAGTTGGCCTTTACAAAGTTTAGCAGGTAAAACATATACTCATAATGGCGAAGGTAGTACTCCTGTAATTAATCCTGAAGTAGTTCTTCAACCAGGTGAAGTAATGACATACATTATAGAAATAGAATTACCGATTGAAAGTGAAAATGACAGTCAGTTAAAAAATCTTAGCTTTGATGTAACAACAACATTCGAGCAACTTTAATAATTACTAATAAAAAAAGCAGAGGCGTGCCTCTGCTTTTTTTATGAAATAAATGAATAAAAGGAATAAAACTATAATAGTTTATAGTAAATACTGAAGTTCTGGGAAAGGGGTTTTTACTAATGAAGTTAAAAATTACTAAAACACTGAAAGCTATTTTATTAGTCATAAACGTTATATTAATAATAGGAGTAGTTATTTATTTTTATCGATATTATACCAGTCCACATTCAATAGAGGAGACCATTGTTAAATATAGCTATATTCAAAAAGGTGATATTAAATATCAGGTTCAGCTAATACCTAATGATTTATATGAAGAAAGAAGTATAGATGAAGGGAGTATATATATTACGCAACTTATTGATTGCATAAAAGTTTCATGCAATTATAATTTTGAAGGTGATAAGTCTGCAGATATCAAAGGTGATTATGAAATTGCAGCTGTAGTCGAGGGATATGTAGGGGAGAAAGATAGTGTAAAAACAATATGGAAGAAAAAATTCCCTATTATCCCCAGGACAACTATTGAGGCTCAAAAAGAAGGTATCTCTATAGACAAGGAAGTTTTATTCAAGCTTGATGAATATAGGGAATTTGCCAGGGTTATTATTGAAATCTTGAAAGTTAACACAAATGCTAAACTTTGTATTCAGATGAATGTAAACTTAAAAGCTGATATAGATAAAATTTCTGTGCAGGAAAAAATGTCTCCGGCAATCGAAATACCTTTAAACGTAAATTATTTTACAATATCAAAATTAAATATTGCAGAAAAACCCGGAAAGGTTGAAGAAACTAATCGGGTAAAAGTTCCTCCAGATAAGAAGATAATTATACTCTGTGGAATAATTATTGGAATTTTGATAATTTCTCTTTTATACTTGATAATATTTACAACTGAACCAACAATAAAAGATAAAGACATAAAGAATTTTAATAAGATATTTAAAAACCATGGCAACCGTCTAGTTGCTTTAAGCAATAAATTTGTAACTGCAAATCAACGTTGTTGCAGAGTTAAGTCCATTGATGATCTTGTAAGAATTGCAGATGAACTGGGAAAACCCATTTTCTATGAACACAGTCGAAATTTCGTAGAGATTACCCGGTTCTTTGTTTTTGATGATACATGGTTGTACATTTTAGATATAAAGGATTCAACATATAATGAAGTAATAAAGGAGCCTGACAAAGGTTTAATATAACGAATGATACACAAATAACACAAACCGTAAAAAACAAATTGAACATGCTTGGAATAACCTATACTACTTAGATAGTACAATTAGTATACTATGGTATTACTAATAATTACATATTTGTATGAAGATAAAAGTAGCTGAATGAGATAATATAATATATATAATATGTATAAGATCTGATTTTTTGAGGTGAAGCCAGTGAGAACGGAGAAAAGAGTATATTTATTTAGACTTATTGATATTTCCCTTTTTGCCTTTGTTGGGGTATGGTTATTGTATTCTTTACTAAACATTACATTTGCTAATGAGAATCAGGCAACTCCTAATGTTATAGTAACAATCAATACTAATGGCAGTATTTCAAACCATGGAAGCCTTTTTGGAGATCACCTATGGTATCCTGGCAAAGAGGAAAGTGGAATAATAAGAATTCAAAATAACTATAAAAAGATCAGGGTTACAGGTATGGGGTTAAATATTAGTCTTAATGGTTATCAGCAAGAATATGGTGAAGAAATGGTAATGGCTTCCTTTTTAAAAAATATGAAGCTTATTGTAAAAAAAGGCAAATTCTTATACTTTAATAAAGTAATACTGGACAATATTAAGTTTTTAGACCTGGTAAATAACGGTATTAATGATATTTTTAATGGGCTTGTTTTAGAGGAATCTGACAGTTTTAATATAGGCAAATCTGATTCAATAGATTTAAAGTATACAATACGCATGGATGAAGACGCAGGTGCAGAGATGCAAAGTTTGAGTGCAAATATACAATTCATTATTGATTTTGGAGAGTAAAGTTTAATACATACCGCTTTATAATTAGTATATTATGGCTTAAGCCGATAGATTTATACCCAAAATCCCGGATGCATTTTTCCAAAAGATAAGCTCCAATTCATCAGCAGAAAGACCTAAATCATGAAGCCTTTGCAATTCATCCTGATGAGACCACATTGGATAGTCGGTACCAAAAAGGACTTTCCCGGCTCCATGAGCTCTAATCATTTCTACAGCTCTGGACTTATCTAAAAACATTAGTGTGCTTGAAGTATCAAAATAAACATTTTTGCCGACAAGGTATTCCATAGATTCGTCCCACATAGTATAGCCTCCCATATGAGCTGCTATAACTGTAAGCCCCGGAAACATTTTTAAAATCCTTGCAAGCCTTTTAGGACTTGAGGAAGTCTTGTTTTTATCTCCCATATGTATTAATAGTGGGAGCTTCCCTTCTATAGCAGAGTAAATAGGAATCATATTTTCCTGATCTATATCAAATCCCTGAAAATCCGGGTGAAGTTTGATACCTGAGATACCAAGGGACTGCAGCCTTTCCACTTCAGTTTTGATTTCAGTGTTCTTAAGCTCCGGGTGCAAAGTGCCAAAACCTGTAATACAGCTATTGGATGCCTGAGCAGAAGCAATATAGTTGTTTATGTGCTTTACCTGTTCAGGTTTTGTGGCAGTAGAATGGACGATATATCTGTAGACTCCAATTTTACCGCCGCTTTCAAAAAGGTCTGAAACAGTACCTTTTCCATACATGGGAATACCATAGTAGCTTCCTATATTTTCAACTGCCTTCTCTGCAACTTTATCAGGAAATATGTGGGCATGTACGTCAATTATTTTATTTACTTCAGGAGTCTTTATGTTGTATTCACTCAAGCTTTTCACCTTCAAATTCCAATTTGATTTCACGTTTACAAGGAATTCTACCACACCTTGGGTAAAAGCACAAGATACAGGGAAATGCGCCGAGTGCATTTTCTTCCTATGATACAAAATATGGCAGCATACGATTTTCCGAGTATAAAATTTGAACAAAGCTTACGGATTGTTATGTTTAAGGCAAGGAAAAATTCGTAA
>DAOSDD010000047.1:0-21945 GCA_035362115.1 Clostridiales bacterium
CATCATGGAGTTTGAAATAATAATCCCTATTGGTCCAATAATAACATCTACCTTGCGGGAATTATAAATTATTGCATTTTCTCCTGTAGCACCTTCTTTGGCTCCTGCTTTTAACATAATTGCAGTAGCAGATGAATTTGTGCCAAGTGTAATAATATTTACATCTTCAGTAAGCTTTTTATCAGATAATTCCTTAACTAGCTTTTCTACTATGGCTTTCCCAATACCTCCGCCCTGTCCGTCAATTACTGCTATTTTCATTTTTGATAATCCTCCGAAGCCTGCTTATGTAATATTTTATAAATAATGTATACGCATAATCATATAACAAAAAGACAAATTGAAAAATAATAACAGCAGCCCACAATGGCAGCTTTATATTTTCACTAACCAAAAACAGCTTTTCCACTAAAAATACAGCCGCTGCCAGGCATAAATTAAAATACAAATATTTCAGTATATATTCCAGCGGTGCATTTTTAATTCTTTCAGTGTAGTATTTTATAATACCATATAGGCCGAAAAAAACAGTATATGGTATTATTCTTATTTTATCCGGTACAACTATGAATGCCACAAGATTTGTTGCTATGTAAAAAGCCCATCCTGCTGCTACCTTGTATTCCATAATAATAATTGATACAAAAAATGAACTAAATGCATATAAAGATAATTTTGTTGTAGGAAGTATTGCTGCAAGTAGAAGACATATAACAGTCAATGCTCCCAAAATTCCGTTTAAGGCAATTTTTTTAGTATTGCTGACCATTTTAACCCCTCTATATCCAACTTATTCTCAAATCTGCATGCAATTTATCAACAGCATGGTATCAGATCTCCGCCCATACACTCACAGCAGCAATCTGAACAAATAAGGCATTGGCAAAAACTGCAAATATCGGTATCATTATTTGTGCCATATCCGCTTTGTTTTCTTTGACTGTAAGCATTGTATATCCTGCTAAGAGTCGCTCTGTATTCAAGATTTCCAGGGTCCATATTTACGGCTGTTTGAATATGTGTGTAGGCTTCATCCTGCCAGCCTTTTCTCAAGAAAATCAAGCCTTTTAAATAATACCATTCTGCATTTCTGACGCTTGAACTATCGAGTATTTCCTCAGCTGTACGTATATTGCCGTTATTAATATGAACTCTTACATTGCTGAAGAAATCATCTCTGTAATACCCATTATTGCTATCTGTATTAGTATTATTCGTATTTTTATATCCGCCATAGGAATAATTTGTTTTCGGTCCTGTTGTTCTTTGCTTACTTAATACTTCATAGGCTTCATTAATTTCTCTCAATTTTTCCTCGGCAAGTTTTGCCAGGGGATTATCCCTGTATTGGTCGGGATGATATTTTTTTACCAACTCCCGATAAGCCCTTTTAATTTCTTCTTCATCGGCTCCCTCTTTTATACCTAATACTTTATATGCTTCATATGGATTCAAAGCTTCTACAACTCCCTGTACCTAAAATTTTTTCTGTTTTTCTTAACATACCAATATAAATTATATTTTCAATTATTCCTTTTACTTTTTTTGCATCCATCAGTTCATAAGTTTTTATAACCTGGTCAAGTGAATAAATAAGTACAAACTCAATTCTTTCCTTAATCTCATTTTTAATTTGATTTATTTCCTCATTAATTTTATTTTTTTCACTGTTTTTATTCCAGTATTTAACCAGCAACGGATTATACTTTTTATTCCTGGCATCTTCCTCCATGTCATCATATGCATCAAGTATATAAATCCATTTCCCAAGGTTATAGCCCATCCATCGCAGCATCTTTTCCACTTTCTTATCTGCACATAGGGGTTCATATGCCATAACTTCTTCCATTATTTTTGAAAAAGGTTCTGCAACTTCATCAATAGAATCACATTTCCTATTCTCAAGTTCAAATAATTCATTGAGTTTTTTTTCAATTATATCACATTTTTCTTTATATTTGTGCTTTAATTTTTTATAATAAGGACTTAAAAAAAACATCCCGGTTGAGGAAACAAAATTGTGGTTGTCTATTTTATCATCCTTCAAATTATAGTAAGCCAGGATGATATTCATATCAGCAGCATAATCAACTATTTCATTTTCAGCTGCTATGTTTTTTTTCTTTACAGGGTGCAACATGCACCTTTCCTGTATTATACTAATGCTGCTATCTGATAAAGAGAATAAAAGTATGGCAAGGAATGTAGAATCATAGTTTAATGCAACACGTGGTATTTGTCCGATTCTTTTACCAATAGATTTGCATACTCCACAATAAAAAGCTTTAAACATCTCATACTCTTTTATTTTAAGCTCTGGCTTTTCAGGCATTATATAACCAAACAAAAAATCTCACCTTCAATTGTCATAATCAGATGATGAATCTATCAGGCTTCATCACTCTTATTGTTTTTCTTTTTTAAAAAATCTGCTGCATACATGAAAAATGAAAATAACATAAAAAGTAGAGCAATAAAAATAAATATATCATGGAAAGGTATATTGAAAAGTATCATTACTATTGCAACATACAGTATTACCGTAGAAAGTTTTCCGTACCAATTGGCCTGGACAACCACTTTATTTTTGCTATATAGAAAAAAGCTCCCCACAATCATAGTAACCTCTTTAACAAGAATAATAATTACAACAGCTCGAGGTATCTTCCCCTGCATGTTTAACATAAAGAGGGCTGTCAACTGCATAAGCTTGTCAGCTGCCGGGTCAGCCAATTTGCCCCATGGCGTAATCAAGTTATACTTTCTGGCGATAAAACCATCTAGTATATCTGTTAATCCTGCTATGGTAAAAATTATAACTGCAAGTAAATATTGCCTTTCATAAACATAGTATCCAAAAGCGGGTACTAAAAAAAATCTTATTGTAGTTAGTAGATTTGGTATATTCACTCGGCCACCACCTGACATTATTTAATATCTAAATCTATAATAAACAGTACGGTTTTAAATAACGTATCTTTACTTGACTTAATGTAACTTAGCTTTGCATTGTTTTTATCAGCAACTCATAAATGTGAGGAAAATGTTTTTTTATATTTAAAGGTTTTAAATTAGTATCTGTCCAAACATGAATTGTTTCCCCAATTGCTATAGGAGTATTCTCATTTTCTCTGAACACTTCATAATTGAAAATAATACGACTCAAGGTCAGCTTATTTATTCTTGTTTTAACTATAATTATATCTTCATATTTAGCAGGACTTTTGTAAATACACTTTAGTTCAATAAGAGGAAGCATTATACCTTCTTCTTCTATTTTAGAATAAGGCAACCCAACTTTCCTTATAAAATCAGTTCTCCCTGCTTCAAACCATATTGGATAATTTGAATGGTGGACTATCCCCATCCTGTCTGTTTCAGCATATCTTACTACCAATCTTGTTTCTGACTCCAGCATAATTCTCTCCCTTATACACTACACTAAATTGCATTATATTTTATTTTATTTTATAAAAAATACAATTTAGTATAAAATATAAACCCGTGCTTATATTAAACACGGGATTTAAAGAAATTCAGACTATTTTCCGGTCTGATTTCCCAATTAGGATTATATCAAACACCTTTCTAGAAAATCCCAATATACCATCCATTTCAATGATTGCTCCACAAGCTACAGCCAATAGCTATAGTACTAGAAGCCCTTCTCAATAATAACGCTATGAGCTTCTTCAACTTCAGCTTCAGGCACTAGGATCTCAAAATAATCACTACTGCTTTCCTGATTTTTGCTTATAGGTCTTAATTTAACTAAAATACCTTCTTTTGTAAGCAATCCTTGCAGATTTTCTGCAATATCTTTGCTTTGAGCCATATAAACTACTGTCCACATAACCATTACACGCCCCTTTATTTTTACTCTCCCGAATGAATTTCCCCGTGGCGGCAATAAATAATTGCTTTACCCCGTATTTTAATTGCTGAAGTGTTTTCAGTAAACTGAGCCAGGAGAACCTCGCCTTTATCCAGCTTTTCTGTATGATGAAACTTCGTGTCTTTTCCGCGTGTAAGACCAATTATATTTACCCCATTTTCAAGGGCTTTTATTACTATATATTCCCCTATCGCATCTATTTGTTCATTATCCAAAACTACCACCTCGACATAACTATATATTATTTCGTGTTAAAAATCAATATAAAATTTCCAATTACGGTCAAACTACCTTTATGTTGCCGTTTCCCATTCTTTCTTTTAATTCTGATAAAAGTGTTTCATTAAGGTTGATCCCGTATTCCGTGTCCACAATTTCGCTTATTCCTTCATTTCTATAGTAAAAGTGCACAGGAGTTTTCCCCTTGAAAAATTTGAGCAGGGACAGAAGTGATCTGTTATTGCTGCTATAATTATTCGGTCTCTCGTCAAAAATAATGTAAACTCCTGATTTATTTCCCACGGAAATATCATCTCCTGTCAGAGGCTTTACTTCCTCACAAATAATCTTTGGTTCTTCCTCTTCTTTTATACTGACTCTGCCTTTGACAAGCACAATGTTTTCTTCGAGGATTATGTCCTGATACATAGATAGGGTTTGTGGGAAAATAATTACTTCAATCCTCCCATATAGATCTTCAAGAGTAACAAAGGCCATCAGGTTATCATTTTTCGTAGCTTTTATTTTTTTCTCGGAAATTATCCCTCCTACTATAACTTTTTTCCCATCTTCTAAAACCCCATCATTGCTATTATCAAACTCCAGTTCATCTATAGACTCACCGGCTTTTTCCTTAAAATCAAGACTGTTTGCTGTGGCATGTATAGATAATAAATCCTTGAACTCCTCAAGGGGATGCCCTGAAACGTAAAGGCCCAGCATTTCTTTCTCCATTGCCAGAAGCACATTGGGCGGATATTCATTTATATCCGGATAAGCAATTTCAGTTTCATATATATCGGGAGAGTCCTTCTTTTGAGGAATATCAAAAATAGACAGCTGGCCTTCAAGATTTTTCCGTCTTATTTCCTGTATACTGTCAATTACTTTTTCAAATACCAAAATAAGTTTGGATCTATATATTCCCATAGAATCAAAAGCACCGCATTTTATAAGGCTTTCCACACACTTCTTATTAACATCCCTGAAGCTTACTCTCTCACAAAAATCTCTAAAGCTAATGTACTCACCATTTTTTTGCCTTTCATTTATTATTTCCTTAACAGCATTTTCACCAACATTCTTTACAGCAGCCATTCCAAACCTTATTTTGCCATTTACTACACTGAATTTAATATCACTTTCATTTATATCCGGTGATAAAACCTCAATACCCATAGTTTTGCATTCGTTGACATATCTGGATATTTTGTCGGTACTTCCAAGAAAACTGTTTAATAATGCAGCCATTAGTTCAGTTGGGTAATAATACTTAAGCCATGCTGTCTGATACGCTATCACAGCATAGGCAGCAGCATGGGATTTATTAAAAGCATAGCTTGCAAAATCCATCATCTCGTTAAATATTTTATTTGCTGTTTTTTCATCAGCACCATTTCTAATAGCACCCTTTATAAGTACATTGCCATTTTCATCAGTCCTGCCATATATAAAGTTCTGCCGCTCCTCTTTCATTATGTTTGCTTTTTTCTTTGCCATTGCTCTTCTTACAAGGTCAGCTCTACCCATTGAATAACCCGCAAGGGTACGCACAATTTGCATAACCTGTTCCTGATAAACCATGCATCCATAAGTTACATTAAGGATGTTTTCCAGCAAAGGATGGTCGTATTTTACCATTTCCGGGTTAATTTTATTGCTTATATACCGGGGTATTTGATCCATTGGACCTGGTCTGTAAAGAGAAATACCAGCTATTATATCCTCCAGAGATGATGGCTTAAGTTCCTTCATAAACTGTGTCATCCCTGCGCTTTCAAGTTGGAAAATACCTGTTGTCCTTCCCTCGCTAATCATCTTATATACTTTAGGGTCGTCCATTTCCATGTTATCGTAATTCATGATTATGCCATGATTTTTTTTAATTAATTCTGCTGCATCACGTAATACTGTAAGAGTTCTTAGGCCGAGAAAATCCATTTTTAGCATTCCAAGTTCTTCTAGATGTCCCATGGTAAATTGAGTAGTGATACTTTCATCATTCTTTTGAAGAGGTACATATTCAACCACAGGCTCTTTTGATATTACAACACCTGCAGCATGCGTTGATGAGTGGCGGGGCATTCCTTCAAATAACCTTGATGTATCTATTAAATCTTTTATTTTTTCATCTTTATTATAAAGTTCCATCAGATCGTGGTTAATTTCCAGAGCTTTATCTATGGTCATACCCAATTTAAAAGGTATCATCTTAGCAATCATATCAACCTCTCCATAAGGTATATCAAGAGCTCTTCCTACATCTCGTATTACAGCCCGGGCAGCCATTGTTCCAAAGGTTATTATTTGTGATACTCTATTGGCTCCATATTTTTCTATAACATAATCTATAACTTCCTGCCTGCGTTCATAACAAAAGTCCACATCAAAATCAGGCATACTTATTCGTTCAGGATTTAAAAATCTTTCAAACAACAGATTGTATTTTAGCGGGTCAATATTGGTAATTCCAAGACAATAAGCAGCAATGCTTCCTGCACCGGAACCTCTTCCTGGACCTACCATAATCCCTTTATCCCTTGCAAATTTTATAAAATCCCAGACTATCAGAAAATAATCTACATAACCCATGTTCTTAATTACTGAAAGCTCATAGTCCAGACGTTCTTTTTTATCATTGCCGCAATTTGGGCCATATCTTCTGGTTAGTCCTTCAATACAAAGCTTTTCAAGATATTCAAAATGATCCTGGTTTCCCGGTACATCATATTCAGGTAAGTGAAGCACATTGAACTCTAATTCCACATTGCAGCGCTTCGCGATTTTTACTGTGTTTTCAAGAGCATCAGGAATATTTTTAAACAGTGCAGACATTTCCTCGGGAGATTTAAGATATACTTCTTCAGTATTAAATTTCATTCTATCTTCGTCGTTTATTCTTTTCCCTGTCTGTATGCATATAAGGATATCATGAGCTCTAGCATCTTCTCTCTTCAGGTAATGGACATCATTAGTAGCCACCAGTGGTATTTCGGTTTCTCTGCTTAGCTTTATTAAGTTCTGATTTACAAGATTCTGGTTTTCAATGTTGTTAACCTGAAGTTCAAGATAAAAGTTATTTCTGCCGAATATTTTATCATATTCCAGTGCTAGAGACTTTGCCCTGTCATAATTCCCCTGTAGAATTGCAGTAGGTATATCTCCTGAAAGACACGCACTGAGAGCAATTATTCCTTCATTGTATTTCTTTAAAACTTCCATATCAACCCTGGGTTTATAATAGTAGCCTTCAATAAAACCTGACGACACTATTTTCATCAGATTTTTATATCCCAGGTTATTTTCAGCAAGAAGGACAAGATGACCTTGTTCTGAATCAACTCCCGATTCTTTGTCAAACCTGCTTCTTCGCGCTGTATATACTTCACACCCAAGAATGGGTTTTATATTGTTTTCTACTGCCTCTTTATAAAAATCAATGATACCATACATAACCCCATGGTCGGTTATAGCAACGCTTTCCATGCCCAGTTCCTTAACTTTGGCTATTAAATCTTTAATCCTCACTGCTCCATCAAGGAGACTGTATTCAGTATGAATATGCAAATGAACAAATTTATTTAAATTATTCAAAGTAATCTACCTCCATTATATGGAACAACATTTATTAAGTATATCAAGAACCTTCCCATTTAGGTCCTTAAGCTTTTCTGCAGCATGGGTTTTATCATTGCCAAACACTTCAATGTATATCTTGATTTTCGGTTCAGTACCTGAAGGCCTTATGCAAAACCAGGATTCATCATCCAGTTCATAATAAAGAACATTGGATTCAGGCAAACCAAGGTCTTCCCTTTCACCGGACTTTAAAACATATCTTTCGCCGGTAAGGTAATCCCTTATGGCATATATTTCATACCCATCTAATTTAAGGTTACTATCTTTTCTCAACTTTTCCATAATACTTTGAATTTGTTCCAAACCTTCTTTACCTTCCAGCGTAAAAGAAATTACTTCTACATCAGTAAACCCATAATTCCCATATATTTCTTCAAAGACCTCCATTAAAGTCTTCCCTAATGATTTATAATAGGCCGCCATTTCTGCAATAATCATAGCAGCAGATACAGCATCTTTATCTCTGGCATATGTTCCAGCTAAATAGCCATAGCTTTCTTCAAAGCCAAGGAGGTACTTTTTGTCTCCATTTTCGTCCAGAAGCCTTATTTTTTCACCTATAAACTTAAATCCTGTAAGAACCTCTACTACCTTAATATGATATTTCTTAGCAATAGCTTTAGCTAATTCAGTCGTTACTATTGTTTTTACAATAAATCCATTTGAAGGCAAACTACCTTTTAAACTTTTTTGCGAAAGTATATATTCCAGCATAAGACAGCCGATTTGATTCCCCGTAAAGGATGTATAGCTGCCATTATTATCTTTTGCCATTATACCTACTCTGTCACTATCAGGATCTGTTCCAATAATAAGATCTGCATCATTTCTTTTGGCCATTTCAAGTGCGATTTTAAATACACTTTCATCCTCAGGGTTTGGAGTTTTTACTGTTGGAAAATCCGGATTTGGCTCCTCCTGTTCTTTAACAACAAAAACGTTTTTAAAGCCTATTTCATTTAATATCCTGCGTACAGGTTTATTCCCCGCTCCATTAAGTGGTGTATATATAATTTTAAATGTATCACTTTGCTTGCATATTATATCAGGATTTAAGCAATAAGTTTTTAAGACATCGATATACCGATCGTCAATTTCTTTCCCTATTATCTGTAGTAATCCAGTCTGTAATGCTTTTCCCTGTTCCATAATCTTTACCTGAGAAAAATCCTTAATCATATCTATCTCATTTAGCAATAAGTCCGACTCATCAGGCAGCAGCTGTGCCCCATCTTCCCCATAAACCTTATATCCATTATACTCTTTTGGGTTGTGGCTTGCAGTTATTGCTATACCAGCAGCAGCCTTCAGATACCTTATTGTAAAGGAAAGTACAGGGACAGGTCTTAATTCATCAAACAACCAGGCTCCAATGCCGTTGCCTGCAAAGACCAATGCTGCTTCCATGGCAAATTCCGGAGATTTATGCCGGGAATCATATGCAATTACAATTCCCCTAGCTGCCGCATTACTGCCTTTTTTATTTATATAGTTAGCGATACCCTGCGAAACTTTTCTTACAATATATTTGTTAATTCTATTGGTTCCTGCACCAATAATACCCCGCAATCCTGCAGTACCGAACTCAAGATCCCTGTAAAACCTCTCCTCGATCTCCTCCATGTTATCTTTTATTGATGCAAGTTCTTCCTTCGTTACATCATCAAAGTAATCATTCTCAAGCCAGAACAAGTATTTGTCATAAGCTTTCATAAGAATCCTCCAATCTTATTTAGTGCCAGGCACCATAACTGACTTTTGTTCAAGTCCAATCTTTCACTTCTCACTTCTAGTTGGGTGCATTTAACATATTTGAATAAATTATTGGTAAGTGGCATTAATGGAAATGCTGGCAAATATTCCTTCAAATTTTATAAGTACACCCCTCCTATTTATATATTTTACCTTAAAAAAAGAAAAAAAACATCTTATTAATATGTTTTTAGTAATATTAGTCCAATATACGGACATATATTAATATTGATAATAATGGTGCAAGTACTATTTTCGTAACAGTTTGGCAAAAGGCAAATTAAATAGGGGGGGTCTTTGGTGGAAAGTTATAATATATACAGGCAAATAGCAGAAAGGACCAAGGGGGATATTTACATAGGAGTCGTAGGTCCTGTACGTACAGGTAAGTCAACATTTATTAAACGCTTTATGGATTTATTGGTTATACCGAATATAGAAAATGAATATGACAGGGAAAGGGCAAAAGATGAACTGCCTCAAAGTGCAACCGGCAGGACAATAATGACAACTGAGCCCAAATTTGTCCCTAACGAAGCAATAAAGATAGTATTGGATGAAAATGCCCAATTAAGGGTCAGATTGGTTGATTGCGTGGGATATCTGGTTAAAGGAGCGCTTGGTTATCTGGAAAATAATACTCCGAGGATGGTATCAACTCCATGGTTCGACCATCAAATTCCTTTCGAGGAAGCCGCTGAACTGGGAACCAGAAAAGTTATTAATGAACATTCTACGATCGGGCTGGTTGTTATTACAGATGGAAGCATAACTGAAATACAGAGAGATGAATATTTAGGTGCGGAAAAGCGTGTGATAAGCGAGCTTAAAGCTATTAATAAACCATTTATCATCATATTAAACTCTACAAGACCCTTTGCTGGTGAAACAACCAAACTCAAGGAGGAGTTGGAAGAAAAATATGGTGTACCTGTTGTAAATGTTAATGTAGCTCAGATGAGAATTGAGGATGTTAATAATATTATGGAAAAGACACTTTTTGAGTTTCCGATTACCGAGGTAGGTATAAATACTCCGAAATGGATTGATGCCCTTGAAAATGATCATTGGTTGAGAGTTAAGCTACTTGATTCTATTAGAGAAGCTTTTAAGGGAATAAGAAAAATAAGAGAAGTAAAAAATGCTGTCTCGAAGTTCAACGGGCTTGAATTTATAAAAAAAGCATATGTTGAAGAAATAAACCTGGGTACCGGAAGTGTAAATATAGAGCTTTCTCCTCCCGATGGCCTTTTCTATCGCATACTGAGTGAACTGACTGGTCTTGAGATTGAAGGCGACCACAGACTCATTGGGCTGATGAAAGATCTGGCAAGAATTAAAAAAGAATATGAAAGAATCGAATATGCACTGCATGAGGTTAAGGTTAAAGGCTATGGCATAGTTATGCCACAGGTGGAAGACCTATCTCTGGAAGAACCCGAAATCATAAGACAGGGCAGTAGGTTTGGTGTTAAACTACGTGCAAGTGCCCCCAGTGTGCACATGATCCGCGCAGATATTGAAACTGAAATTGCACCTCTGGTTGGCAGTGAAAAGCAGTCAGAAGAATTGGTAGACTACCTTCTTAAAGAGTTTGAAAATGACCCGGGTAAAATATGGGATTCTAATATCTTCGGCAAATCACTCCATGACCTTGTAAGTGAAGGCCTGTATAATAAGCTGAGCAGAATGCCGGAAGATTCCCAGTTAAAGCTTCAGGAAACCTTGCAGAGAATTATCAATGAGGGAAGCGGAGGGCTTATTTGCATTATTTTGTGAGAAACAAGGGGACGGTTCTGTTGTTTCGTTCCCCTGTTTAAAAGTAGGATACAATGGGACAATGGGGACGGTTCTCCGAAACAGGAGAACCGTCCCCATTGTCCCATTTGTAAGCCCAGCAACAGCAATATAAAGCATTTTGCATTAAATCTTAATTAAATGTTATAATAGGTATTGTAATTTGAAATAATCATGCTAAAATATAAATTATTCTGCTTAATCAAATAATCTGGCGAAATTGGAGGTTGATAATGTAAAAATGAAAAGAACTGAACCAAATAAAATAAAATTGCATGGATTTAATAATCTTACAAAAACTTTATCTTTTAATATGTATGATATCTGTTACACCAGATCGGTATCGGACAGGAATGCTTATATTTCATATATTGATGAACAATATAACGCTGAAAGGCTTACAAGCATATTAAAACATGTAACTGAAATTATAGGTGCCAACATACTAAATATTGCCAACCAGGATTATGATCCTCAGGGAGCCAGTGTTACTTTGCTTGTATGTGAAGAACCTATTGGCACTGTTTCAAATCAAAATAATGCAAATCAAAATAATACGAATATTCGCGGTAATACTGATAATGATAATGCTTCAAATAGTAATAACACTGATAATATTAGACGAGAGGCAGTAATAGCTCATCTTGATAAAAGCCATATTACCGTACACACTTACCCCGAATACCATCCAGATGGTGGTGTTTGCACCTTCAGGGCAGATATTGATGTATCAACCTGCGGGAAAATATCTCCTCTCAATGCACTAAACTATCTTATTAATAGTTTCGAAGCCGATATTATGTCAATTGACTACCGTGTAAGAGGTTTTACACGTGACATTACCGGCAGAAAAATTTTTAACGACCATAAATTTAATTCCATACAAAAGTACATTTCAAATGAAGTGATTAACCACTATCATATGATTGATGTAAATGTCTACCAAGAAAATATTTTTCATACCAAGTGCAAACTTAAGGATTTTAACCTTGATAATTATCTTTTCGGTTTCTCTGAAAAAGATATTCATCCGGGTGAAGCAAAAGAAATAACCCATCGTTTGCAGAAGGAAATGGATGAAATTTTCTATGGACAAAATTTGTATTAATATTTATTAATAAGTATTAATACATAGATGAATAGTAATATTATACAAAGCATGTGCTTTTATTATATTGCTATAATATAACTATGAGCTATTGCTGTAATCATACAAGGGCGAATTCATTTCGCGAACAGTAGGAATGGAGCTTAAAATAATGAATTACGAAATGCACAAGGAAACTCCAATATACACAGAGCTTGAAAAGTATTCAAAGGAACATATTATACATTTTGATGTGCCAGGTCATAAGAAAAACACATCCTCTCCCTTGGCTGAAGCATTTGGAGAACGGATTGCACTGCTTGATGCCAATTCTACCAAGGCTCTTGATATGCTTTCAAATCCAACAGGGGTTATCAAAAAAGCTGAAGAGCTAATGGCAGATGCTTATAATGCTGACTATGCATTTATGCTGGTAAACGGATCTACTTTCGGAATCATTTCCATGATTATGTCGGCATGTGACCCAAAGGACAAAATTATAATGCCCCGCAATATTCATAAATCTGCAGTAAGCGGTATTATTTTAAGCGGTGCTGTTCCCGTATTTATAGATCCGGAGATTGATATTGAGTATGGCATAACAAATGGCATCACCTATGATAGTGTCAAAAAAGCTATAAAATATAACCCTGATACTAAAGCTGTTTTCATAATAAACCCTACCTACTTTGGTACTGTATCGGATTTGAGAGCTATAATCAGACTTTGCCACAGACATAATATTGCAGTTCTGGTTGATGAAGCTCATGGATCTCACTTTCCATTCCACCCGGATTTCCCTGATGGAGCAATGGCTCTTGGTGCAGATATGTCTACTGTAAGTATTCATAAAACCGGAGGGTCTCTTACCCAGTCATCTGCTCTGCTTTTAAACGAAAGAATAATCAAAAAGGAAAAAGTAAGAACCATTGTTAACCTTATGCAGACTACAAGTGCTTCGTATATACTATTGACAAGTCTTGATGTTGCCAGAAGGCATCTTGTGTTAAACGGCAGAGAAATTTTCGGGAAGCTTTTATCCCTCTGTGAAAAGGCTAAAACTGAAATATCTAAAATGCCAGGGCTTAATGTTATAACAAGAGATGAGTATGTAAACGGTAAGGAAATATATGATTATGATGAAACTAAAATTGTTGTAAGAGTAAATGACCTTGGTCTAACAGGCTTTGAGGTATATGATTTATTTAAGAATGAGTATAGTATTCAGCTTGAGCTTGCTGAGACTTATGCTGTACTTGCAGTTACAGGCCCAGGCGATAATGAAGAAAGTATAAATTACCTGGTTGACGCATTTAGAGACTTAAGCTTGAAATATTATGGAAAGCGTCAGCCTTTAAAAATACCTCTAATGGACTATTTTATAAGGCCAAAAACTGTAATATTACCCCGTGAAGCCTTTTACAGCAGAAAAAGATCTGTACCCATCAGTGAAGCAATGGGCGAAATAAGCGGCGAGTCGGTAATGATATATCCGCCGGGCATACCACTTGTCATTCCCGGCGAAAGAATAACAGATAAAGTTATAGAGCATTATAATTTCTATATTAAACAGGATTGCGTAATCATGAATGATGATGGAAATCCGGATTTTATTAAAGTTCTTGGAGAATAATGTATAGTTGCCGGACAAGGCAGTACTAAAATAGTAAAGGAGACCGTTATGATTGATTTATGGTATTCAGAATATCATACAGATGATGTAAGATTTTCAATAAAAGTAACACAACATATTTATACTGAACAAACCAGGTTTCAGAGAATAGATTTTTTCAGGAGTGAAACATTTGGCACTTTTTTCACCCTTGACGGCCTTATGATGGTTACCCAGAAAGATGAATTTGCATATCATGATATGATATGCCATCCTGCTTTTGCTACAAATCCTGATATTAAAAATGTATTGATTATAGGCGGCGGCGATGGAGGTACAGCCCGTGAAGTGTCAAGATACACTACTGTTGAAAGGATTGATATGGTTGAAATTGATGAGCGTGTAGTAAGGTTGTGCCAGAAATACTTGCCTCAAACTTCCTGTGTCATTGAAAAGGACAAGCGTATCAATCTTTATTTTGAAGATGGTGTAGAATTTGTAAGAAATGCTGCGGACGGGGCTTATGACCTTATACTTGTAGACTCTACAGATCCCGTTGGACCTGGTGAGGGGCTTTTTTCAGCTGAATTTTACCGGAACTGCTATAGGATTTTGAGTACTGAAGGTATTCTGGTAAATCAACATGAAAGTCCATATTACAAAACATATGCCCATGAGATGAAAAGGTCACATGATAAATTAGCAAGCACCTTCCCCATATCGAAAGTTTATGAATTCTATATGCCTACTTATCCATCAGGCCACTGGCTTTTTGGCTTCGCGTCAAAGTTACTTGACCCAATAAATGATTTCAAGCCTGAAGCTTGGGAAAAACTCAATTTAAAAACAAAGTATTACAATACTGAACTGCACACGGGCTCTTTTGCCTTACCAACTTTTGTGAAGGAGCTGCTAGACAATGAAGAAGATTGATAGTGAAGGAGTTTATCAATGAAGAAAAATGGTGTTTTAAACAAAAATTTTCTAGGCAATGATATCTTTAGAAGTAACTTTTCGAGTAATAACTTCTTAAGCAGGAACTTTTTGGGATGTGAATGCGATTTACGATCTTCTGACCTGGTTATTTTCGGAGCACCCTTTGACGGAACCACAACCTTCCGTCCGGGTGCCCGCTTTGCACCAGCTCAGATGAGGGTGGAATCCATAGGCATTGAAACATACAGTCCTTATTTTGATGTAGATTTACTAGATTTCAATATACATGATGCTGGTGACCTTGACCTGCCCTTCGGTGAAAAGGAAAAAGTGATGGATATCATTGGGCAAACAGCTGGGAACATTTTTTTACTTGATAAAGTGCCCCTGATGATTGGTGGGGAACATTTGGTATCCTTACCAGTTATTAAAGAGGCATGTAAAAAATTTTCAGAGCTTAATATGATTCATTTTGATGCTCATACGGATTTGCGAGAAGATTACCTTGGGGAACCTCTCTCCCACTCTACAGTCATTAAACGAGTATGGGAAACTTTGGGTGACAGTAAAATATGGCAGTTCGGTATCAGGAGTGGTACAAGAGAAGAATTTTATTGGGCCAGGAAAGGACATACATACCTTAACATGCATAATTTTAAAGGTCTTCAAGAGGCTGTATCCAATATAGGTAAAAAGCCGGTATACCTATCAATTGATCTGGATGTGCTTGATCCTTCGATTTTACCAGGTACAGGCACACCAGAGGCAGGAGGTGTATCCTTTCTTGATTTAATTGAAGCACTTAAGGAAGTTTCAAAGCTGAATATAATCGGAGCTGATATTGTTGAGCTGTCACCACATTATGACCACAGCGCTGTATCAACTGCCGTTGCATGCAAGGTTTTACGGGAACTTGCCATAACTGTTCTGCTCCCTACCTAACAAAAACACTCAGGCGCTTGTTGATAAACTCTACAGATATGGGAAGATCCGGCCCTCTTTCTCCATCAAGCGTCAGAGCCACATTAATATCTCCTTCAATTGTACATTTTTGAGCCTTAAAGCTTATGATGTTTTTATCACGCATTAGATCATTTGCAAGCACCTTAAGTAGAATACCGGCCATATCAATGTGCCAGCAGTTTTTGATTATTACGATATCCATAAGACCATCAGTAAGATCAGCCTTCCATGCAATATTATTGAAGCCTCCTACATGTCTTCCATTTAAAATAATAAATAATAATGTTTCAACTTCAATATAATCATCTTCAGTTTTTAATTTTAAATTAAATGGTCTTATATTGCTTATCTCTCCAAGGGCTGTTAAATAATATGCCAAAGGACCTATATTTTTTTTAAGATCACCTCTTGTATTGAAAGAAACATCAACTAATATTCCTCCTGCGCATGTGTTAAGAAAATATCTTTCACCATTTACCAACCCTACATCAATGTCAATTGTCTTTCCTGAAAGAATAATATCAAGGCACTGATTTATATTGGAAGGCATACCTATACTTCTTGCGAAATCATTGCATGTGCCTGAGGGTATTATTCCAACAGGTATATTAATATTATTAATCAGCATAGTATTAATTATAGTATTGATTGTCCCATCTCCACCTGAAATAACTGCACTTGAGTAGTTTTCAGTTTTAAGAACCTCAAGCAGCAATTCATATTGCCTATCGCTATAAATTCTATATGGCTGCAGAAGTATGCCTTTATCCATAAACCGGGCTATAATGCTATCGAGTTTTCCAGGCAAGCTTCTTTGCCCTGATAATGGGTTGTAAATTAATATTGCCTTTTTCAAAGCCCTCTCCTCCAATCATAAAGTACCCTTGGTTAAATTTTTATTATTATTAATAAGTATAACATAGCCATTAAAATATAAAGAAGAATTACCAGCAAAATGGGCCAATGAGTAATTATGGATATAACATCCTTTTTTATGCTGCTGATTGGCGGTTTATAAGAATAACGTCCTTCAGTAACTTTTTTAAATAAAAGAGCCAGTATACCTAAGACCATTAAACCAACTACACCATATAATATTGCAGATAACACTTCCTGACCTGATATAGATGTTATCTCAGTTTCTATCTCATTTACAAAAAAATATTGCAAAAGCTCGGCAATAGCATTATTCAAAAAATGCGCTAATATTCCGGCAAATATTGAATTTGTGCGTACAACATAATATCCTATGAGTAAACCGAGAAAGATTGGTCCAAGCAGGTTAGTGATATCAAAATGAAATATCCCAAAAAATATTGAAGAAACTATGATAGCTTTTACAGTACCCCTGTTTTCATAGGCTTTCAGGAGCAATCCCCTATTGAGCATTTCTTCACAAATACCCGGAGTCAGTGCTATGAAAAACATGCCTGCCAGAAGTTCATTTATGTTCCTGGGTACAGGTATGGGTTGGGGGGGTATGTTACCTAAAAATTGCAGCAAGTAAATAACCAGACTATTTAGCATTGAAGCTACAAAATAGGCAGGTACAGACATTAACACGATTAATACGGAAGGAAACAGTCCGGGGCTATTCAGCCTGAATGTTTCCTTGAAATCTAATTTCTTTATAATTGCATATACTATAACAGGACCAAGTATAAATAAGTATTCATTTATCACTGTTAAAATGTAAATATTCCGACTAACGAAATCATTTGCATAATCTGGTCCATATATAGCACTTGAGATACCAATAATTATTGTCAAAACAAACTGTGAAAAGATAAACAATGCAGCAAAAATGAAAAATATAAAGTTTGCACCTGTAACAGTAACCTTATTCTTCACACAATCACTCTCTTTTCTGTAATTATCATATCAAGTGCTATGTCATGCTTTTCAACAGGTATTTCATCCAATACCTGAAAATCAAAAGCAACACCAACAGTTATACAGTCCTCTCTGATATTCTTCAGAAAGTTGTCATAATAACCGACACCATAGCCCATCCTGTTCTTATTAGCATCAAAAGCAGTACCCGGTACTACAACCAGGTCAATTTCTTCCGGTTTAATCTCTCTTCGGTATTCTTCTTTAGGTTCCAGAATCCCCAGAACTCCCTTTTCTAATTCAGTGTCCATATTTTTTATTTCGCAGCATATAATTTTCTTTGAACCTGCTGTACCTGCTGAACTTTTTGTATCTGTTGTATCTGTCGTATCTTTATGTTTGTTTACTTCCTTGTATATTAATGGTACGGCAACTCTTTTGCCATTTAAAAGACTTTCTTTTATAAAATCCTTTGTAATAACTTCATTTCTGAAATTTACATAGCACATTATCACATTGCTTTTATTATAGCTTTCCATACTCACTAATTTTTTAATGATAATTTTACTATTATTAACTATATCTTCTTTTACTGTATTCTCCCTTATATCCAATATTTTCTTTCTTATAGAACTCTTATTTGCGTAATTCATTTGTCCTCCCTCTCGTACTTTCTTTCAACACTATTGCCTGCTATCTGCCTTCCTTATATGACTGTATCCTCACCTTAAGAGAGTATCTTTCAAAGGCTGTAATATATAAGTTGAAATAAAAAACATAATTAGTATAATTCCAAGTGTGCCCCCTGCTACTAATAATTGCATATACGGAGCCTTCGTTAGTTGTGTGCGGACAACAACTGTATATACAGTTCGTGTAATAATATAAATTAATGAAGCTATAGTTGCAGTTGCAGGTAATATCCAAGGCAATACATCCATTTCTATTAATAAATACCCTATAGTAATATTTATTATTATCAATAGTATAATTTCAGCTGTTTTATCAAGTGATTTATGCATATTGCTTCTTTTCGGGTTGTAATATGCTGCCGGTAATAAAAAAAACGGCAGAGGCAATCCAAAAAAAGCTCCACTAAAATATCTTATTATATTATTAGTATTCCTGATTCCTAAATATGATGTCCCACCATCAATAATCATTAGCAGCATTAAGCAGCATAAAAGTACAGTGTTTTTTATATCTGGAGGAGAATCCGATTTATTTTTTCTTCTTAAATAAATATAAGCAAGTGAAGAAAACAATCCCATATATATTCCTGTATCCCTTGCACATAAAGGAAGTGGTATTCCTCCTGCATATATTGTTCTGGAAGGAATCTGGTGGCAGATTAAAGAACCTGCCACCTTATAAATTCTGTAAATTATATCCACAATATGCACATTCAATCTCCCATGTTTCCAAGTCATTCGTTCCAACTATCTTTCAGCCAACTGCCTTTCAATCCAACTACAACTGGCTGAACTGTCCTGCTGCCAGTATTGCTACAAAGCATGACAAGCAGGCAAATACAAATATAATAACTGATGATACAAGAAGAGCTACTCCAAAAGAACGTCTATCCGGGTCCTCTTCTGAATTCATAAATACTATTGCAATTATTATTCCAATTACCTGTCCAAGGCCGGGTATTATTGAAGCAATAACTGTCAGAAATACCTTCATTCCGTTGCTAAGCTGATATTCAGGTACCGGAGCAGGTTTATTATCTTCATAACTGTTTTTGGTCTGGCTGCCACCGGTATATTCATCAACATTGTATATATTACCAGTATAATTTCTATCTTCATAATCAATCCCGGCAACATTATTATTTTGAATATAAGCAGCATTAGCATTAGTATCTACATTAGTATCTGCGTTAATATCTGCATTAGCATCTGCATTAGCATCGATATTAGTATTAGTATTAATATTAGTACTGGAATTAGTATCGTTACTAATATTCATTTTCAGAAGACTGCCGCAAAAAGGACATCTGCTTGACTTAAAATGTATATCCTCACCACAATATTCACACTTTCTCATTTCATTAACCAAATTTATTCCTCCCCTGACTTTTCTCTTAATACAAATTTATAAATTAATATTCTCAAAAAACATACAATCAACATATTCATCTACAAAGTCAGCCATTGCAGATAGTTCAATATATTTTATTTTATCTTTAATAATCTCCATTTCCTCAAGAGCACTTCTGGATAACAATCCTTCTACAGCACCTGCACCAGCTGCATTTCCAATGGACACAATCTTCTCTTCTGCTATCTCTGCAGGGAGCAATCCAATTTTTAAAGCATTTTTAGTGTTAATATAATTGCCAAAACCTCCTGCAAGACATACTTTCGCTATATTTTCCCAGCTTATACCAGCCTGTTTTACCAGCACTTTTATCCCTGCAGCTATAGCGGCTTTAGCATTCTGGATTTCTCTTACATCCTTCTGATTAATCACTATATCATTATCTATCCCGCTTTCCTCACTTTTTATCAGTAGGAAAGAATTTAACCCTTCTATTTTAACAAAACGCTCCTTATAGTCCTCTTCCAAATTATCCGCTTTACTCTCACCCTTACCCTCACATTCAACTTCACCCTCACTCACGCCTGGACCTATATAATTATCAATAATTCTTCCGGTTTCATCAATAATACCCTTATCAAGCATTCCTGCTACTGCATCAACAATACCAGAGCCACAAATTCCTATTGCTTTTTCAGACCCTATTGTCTCAATCTCCAATTTATTATTAAAATGTATTTTATCAACTGCTCCTTTAATTCCGCCAATGCCATTTCGGATATTTGCTCCTTCAAAAGCCGGTCCTGCAGCTGTTGAGCATGAATACATCCAATCTTTGTTTCCTAGTACAATTTCCCCATTAGTACCTATATCTATTAATAAATATATTTCATTAGACTTATGCATATTACTTGATAATACAGCCGCAACAGTATCAGCACCGATATATGCTGAAACAGAGGGAAGAATAATTACTAAGCCGCCGTTATTAATATTAATGCCGAGGCTGGAAGGATGGATTTTATGCATATTTGTAGTTACTGGTATAAATGGTGATAAAGCAATGTTTTTTGCAGGTAAATTCATCAGGAAGTGAATCATGGTAGTATTGCCGGCGAATACAACAGAATATATATCATTTTTTTCGATACTATTATTTTCAGCAAATACATCTACAATTTTATTAACGCAATCGATAATCACCTTATGCATTTCCATTTTAGATGACACTGAATTATTTGTATATTCTATTCTTGACAGTACATCCGCTCCATATTTTCTTTGAGGGTTCAAAGTAGAGTATGTATCCAGTTTTTTACCACTTCCCAGGTTGTAGAGATATGCAGCTATTGTCGTTGTTCCTATATCAACTGCAATACCATAAAGCCTATTCTCAGTATTACCCGGTTCAACTCCTGTGATTTCTCCATCATGAGATACTACTGTAACTGTATATTCCTTCCTTATTAATTCAGGAATGTCAGCTATTAAATCTATTGAACTTACTACGGAATCGGAATCATATGCTTCAATAATTCTATCAACATCCGGTCTTTGATCATGAATATCCGGCATATCAAGCTTTACGCACTTTTTCCCAATCAAGGGGTTAACCTTGATTGTTTTTTCTATACCTGATGTAACAATGCTAGCTTCTTTGTCACTGTTGTCCAGAAAAATATCAATATCAGACTCTATTTTATTGTAGCAAGCAAGCCTATAACCCATAGCTTCTGCATTCCTGCCAAGAAGTTTCTTTTCTTTTTCCGATGGCTCTTCAATATATCCTTTAACTTTAACTCTGCATTTGCCGCAAGTACCTTTCCCACCACAGGGGGTGGGCACATATAAAGATTTTTCCCGGAGAAAATCCAAAAGGTTTTTACCGTTTTCAACATAAAAATTTTCTATATTTTCTATATTATTGCAGGAATTATTATTTATAGTATGTATCCTCACAGTATGCGCCATAAAATCTATACTCCTCTTATCAAACTTTCTTCTATCAACTTGTTTTGTTAAGCAGTTTTCCGGCAACTTATTATTTACATTTATTCTTATAGTAGTATTATCAATTAACAAGCATTAGTTGTCAATGACTAATTAAGGGTTAAGGGGTGCATTTTCTATATTTGAGGGAAAATATGGCAAGAAACGATTTCCATGTAT
>DAOSDD010000048.1:0-15228 GCA_035362115.1 Clostridiales bacterium
AAAGAGCATATTTTAAAACTGAAGTCTGTCTGCGCTCATTAGTCTGTAAAACATCAGATATTACCTCCGGCAGGAACCCATCGAATTTTACCTCCAAAATAATGAGTCCTTTATCAAGAGTTTCGATTGCTGGAAAATTATTGTCAAAAAACTTTGTTGAAAAAAGTCCTGTTCTAACCGATTTATCAAAAGTTATTCGCACATTGCCCGCAGGATAGGTATATGCTTCCCGCACATAATCAACAATGGTTTTAGGTTTTAAAAGACCGCTTTGCATTTTAACGTAAAATTCGGTAACAAGCGAGACCTCACTTTCTCTCATCCATCCAATATCACCTATTAAAAGTTTTTCACATTGAGTCCTCGAAACCACAGCAGAAAACTTAGCTGTAAGGTTATTGCACTTTTGCTTTTTCTCAAGCCGAATCAGTGATGTATCGCCATTATAAAAGCGTATCCTGAACTTTTCTCTGTTATTTACCCCAGAGATTTTTTCATATAGTGCACTGTCATAAAAATTATCAAAGTACAAGCTGCGTATAATATATTCATTATTTACATCGCCATGTATATCAGCTTGCATGACTGCCTTGAATCGGTTCCTCATAATATAATAATCCATCATATTTATATAATGCTTGATTTCATGCCGAAATTTTATAGCCTCCATATTGCTCACCCCCCAACTTTTCTAAACTTTTTAATATGCAAATCTGCTTCACCTTATACAAGAGATTGCAGAGATCCGCTTTCCCGAGCGGCCTCCTATGTTTTGTTCTTTATATGAATCCGTGAGTGAAGCAAGTTTGCTGTAATTTAATGTTTTGCATGTATTCATTCTATATTATTGTGAGAACTAATATCTCCGCAAAATTGTGGCAAAATTGAAGCAGAAGCATCTAAAATATGATATTTCACATATTTCATGATAAAATATTGTTAGAGGTGAATATAGTATTATGGATAAGAAGTTAATATATATAGCTGATGATGAAGTCAACATTTGCAATATTATAAAATCCTTTCTTATTAAAGAAGGATATGAAGTTGAAGCCTTTAATGAAGGAGGCTCTCTGCTTGATACTTTCAATAAAAGACATGCGGATATGCTTATAATAGATATTATGATGCCTGGAATAGACGGGTTCTCTCTCTGCACATCAATCCGCCAAAAGAGTAATGTCCCAATAATCATAGTATCGGCTAAGGATACTGAGCCTGATAAAATAGCAGGACTTTCATTGGGAAGCGACGACTACCTTACAAAGCCATTTAGTCCACTGGAACTCATTGCACGGGTAAAAAGCATTTTTAGAAGAATCGAGTTGGATAAGGCATATGCAGGTAATAATGAGTCAATAAGAATTTCTGATATTCTTATTGATCCCAATAATAAACAAGTTGAATTTGGTGGAAAAAATATAGGACTCACAAGAATGGAATTTAATTTGCTTTATTATCTTGCAGAAAACACTAACAGAGCTGTTGGCCGAAGTGAACTTCTAGATAAGGTGTGGGGATTTGAAAATGAAGTTGAAACCAGAGCTACTGATGATATGGTAAAAAGAATCCGGAAGAAACTTTCTGATGCCGGTTCAGTTTTAAAAATAGATACAGTGTGGGGATTTGGCTTTAAAATAGAAAATAAAGAGTGATATTGTGCAAATAAATTTTCACATTATTAATTAATACTTATGCCTAGTACAGTAGCGGCAGAATGGAGATTATTATGAAGAATAATACAATAAAATGGAGGATTTTTAAATACAATCTTATAGTAATAGTACTGCTAATTACATTGACTACTATAATATTCAATGTTGCTGTACGTCTATACATCGAAAAAGACATAATCAGCCAGCTGCACAAAATCGCATCACGGACTGAAGGCACTGTTCTGGAAAAAGGCCCTGACTTTTTCCCAAAAAGCAGAGGCATGCAACCACCGCCTCCTCCTGACATGCAATATAATAACCCTCCAGACAGAGTTTCAGAGTATTTTAATTTTCAAGACGATAATGAACTGTTCCGGTTTTATTTTATGCTGGACCGCTCGTTGAGAGAACCTCTCTCCGTTTTAAATGCCGATTATATTTTACTTGATAATGGTAAAAATATAATAAATACTCCTCCAATGGAATACTTTAACGCTTCCGATGACCTAATGAACAAAATAACTAATGAGTTGAGCAAATTGAAAGACTTAACCATTGAAACATACATGAGCTTTCATTTTTCCGGAACCGAATATGTAGCAATCGTCAAGCCGGTTACCAATAAGAATACTTTTGGATTGGGCTGGATAGTTATATATTCCAGTCTCCAAAAGGTTAATCAGCTGCAGTGGGTAATAAATCTCATTCTTTTTGCCATACTTATTTTATCGGCAATTGTAATTATAATCTTTTCTTCACTTGCTGCAAAAAAAATATCTGCACCGTTCTCATCTCTAAATCAGCACATAAGGGCTATTGCAGAAAGAAAGTTCAGCTCCAAGATTTCCATGCCTGTAGATGATGAACTGCAGGAATTAGTAAACAATATAAATGTTATGTCAGAAAAGCTTGAAACATACGATAAAGCACAGAAAACCTTCCTGCAAAATGTGTCCCACGAGTTCAGAACTCCGCTTATGTCTATTCAGAGCTATGCTGAAGGCATAAAATATGATGTTGTGGGTAGCAGTTCCGCTGTTGACATAATAATTGACGAAACCAAGCGTATGACTCATCTGGTAGAAGATTTGCTTTACTTGTCGCGTCTTGATGCTATTGAAGAAAGTTATCACTTTAGTAATTTGGATTTGGATGATTTTATGAATAGTTGTATTGAGAGAATAAATGGGATTGCCATAAAAGGCAATATAAGAATAACTGTCAATAACCTTATGGAAAAGGTTGAATTATATGCAGACGAGGAAAAGCTTTCACGTGCAATTACAAATATAATCAGCAATTGTATAAGATACGCAAAGAATACTGTAGCAATTACTTCAAAAATTATTGATGTCAATAAAATAGAGCTTTCTATCTCTGATGATGGTCCAGGCTTTGATCCGAATGAGCTTTCCAATATATTTGAAAGATTCTATAGAGGCAAAAAGGGAATATTCGGACTGGGCCTGGCCATAAGCAAAAACGTAATAGAGAAACATAAGGGGGAAATCACTGCAGCAAACTCTGAATCAGGCGCCATATTCATAATTCAATTGCCAATATTATCGAAACAATAATCTTCGTAAACTTCAATGAGTTTTCAATAATTGCAGCAATGCATGTAACGAAGTTGTGTGCCAGCTTGTCCAAAATAGAAACTGCAGGTGTATACTTATGATTTGAATAAACTATGTCTGAATGTATTTCATCTGAAGTACAACTTAAATATCTTTTCCGTACAGTCCCATTTTAAAGAGCATGTGTTTCTGCGATCGTGTGTTATATCAAATTTATATTCCATTATATCCCATTCCAACTTCCATTAGATATCCTTTTAGTCATGCTTTAAGTTATACTTTTAGTTATGCTTTGCCATTACTACTGCCCTGCCTATTATTATATCTTCAGTTTCATTGATAAATTGTCCTGCAAGTCGTGCTGAAATAAATGAAGCACTTTCATAGCCTCCATTAAGCAAAACATCTTTTGTAGGTATATAGCACATAATGCTGTTTGAATACCCGAGAACAATTGCATCTTCATCGCTTAATATTTTCTTGATCTTTTTTCCGATTTCAGATACAACTTCATTTTCAAGTCCTATAATACATGTTTTGTCATCCAGTCTTAAAAGTGATATATAGTATGGGATATAACTTTTGATTTTTCCATTCTTCATCTCGTCTATAACCTTTTTTGCAGCTATTTTTCTATATTCCGGTTCATCAGGATTATTGGCAATAGTTTCCCACTTCTCTATGCTCCATATTTCTGAATATAACTTTACTTCACTGGATTCTGTTTGAAGTTCTACATTTATTTTTTTCCAACCGGCATTATCAATAAGTTCCTGAATCTCTCCTGCAAGGGATTTGCCGGCTTGATCAACTTCGTCTAAGGTACAGCTTCTAAACCTTCCATTGTCTGCTGTTATATATGGCTTTATATCAGCGCCACATCCCTGAAGGAACATGGGTATCATCCCTTCATACTTTTCCTCTAGGTATTTACGCACCATTCCAGGATAATCTGCAGATATCCAGTAATTATCAGGCCCAAGGGTGGTTGGATGGCAGGCATAATTATATATAAGTCCTCTTATTTCATTACTCTTATCAACAAGCTTTATAAGAAATAAATCTTTATCTATAGCATTTTCATTAAAATATGGCTTCCATAAGGCTCCCTGTTCAGATGGATATCTTCTGCTCACGCCAAATTTCGATTTGCCCTTGCAAATATAAGCATCTCCCTCTGTCAGATTATCAAAAGCTTTATCAACCGCCTCCATAATTTTTGTTTTAACAGTGTTGTAGTATATTACATTTTCAGGATTATCGTCATCTTCTCCCTTTATACTGATTACAGAATGTGTATGGGCGTAGTTGATAATTATTTCATCCTGCACCAATCCGTACTTTTCATTTATAGCTTTTTTAATTTCATCTGCTACTCTCCTGTTTCCATACAACAAATCCATTGCTATAATTGCTACAGTCTTATTTGACTGAATTAATGCAACTGTGGCATAGATATCATCATTTACTCCTATACTTTTTTTCCGGGCTCTTCCTGAAAAGCCTTGTTGAAAGACTGGAAATTCCGGAGTAATCTTTTCCTTTAATATTGAAAACTTCACACTAACGCCTCCCATAAATTAATATCTGCTAATAACCAGCAATGGCTAGCAGCAAACAGTAATAATTAACTGGTTTATTTAGATAATTATTAATAAATATACACATTTAAACCCCTCATTATAAGGATACTCCTAATTATAATATTATTCAATTGGTTTTATCATTCCTTAACACTACTTGCCAATATACCTTTTACAAAATATTTCTATATGAAAAGATATATTGCAACTATAGGCAAAGCTACAAGTATGATAGATGCAATCTAGTAGTTTTGAGGGGGTTGGGATTTCAACGCTTATTATTTCTTTTTATATTCTTTCTCTTGGTCACTGAAAAACCAAAATATCCTATAGATTTCTTTAAACTCCAGTATTCGCCATGAGAATAGCAAATAAGGCCCGCTTTTTCAAGGCAAAGTTTCCCATATTCATCTATTAAAGCTTCATCAACATCTACAGCCACAATTTCACCAATAAACATAACATGAGATCCAAGCTCTACAGCATTTCTGACTATGCACTCTATATTCACCGGGCTTTCCCCTATCAACGGTACATCTACTCTGGAAGCCTTTTCGGGAGTCAGGTTTGCAGCAGCAAACTTGTCCACATTACGGCCTGATTTTACACCACAAAAATCAGTGGCAAAAGCCAGTTTCTCTGTAGTCAGATTCACTACAAACTGACCTGTTTCTTCTAATAATTGGTAGGAATAACGTTCCTTCCGTACTGAAATTGATACCATAGGAGGATTAGAATTTATCGTACCTACCCATGCCAGTGTTATAATATTTGGTTTCCCGTCTTTCCCCATACATGTAACCATAACTGCAGGAACAGGGTTCAATATAGTCGACGGCTTCCAAACCTGCTTTGCCATATATATTTCTCCTTTTAATCCCAATTTCTTTGCATCCAATTATGATTCTATCATAAAAACATTAAATATGACAGATGTAGATGCGACAGCGACGGTGTAACGGGGATGTAACGGGGACAGTTCTGCTCTATCTATCATCAATATCTATCATCAGTATCTATCATCAATAATATGCAAGATTTAAAAGACCCGCTATAACTCGCTTAACGCTTAATAGCAGGCCTTTTGTTTATTAGTTATGCATCGTTTTCAGATGGTTTTTACATTTTACTTCCAGGTATAAATGTTACACAATCTGTTTCCTGAGAATCTGCCGCGTTTCTGGGCTGAACTTCAATTCTTTCTGCTGCACAGTGATCTCCCGAAAGATAATAATGGCATGTATTAACTACACATTTAATGCCCGGATTGGCGTGCTCCATTTTTTTAGTGGTCATAAATTATCCCTCCTAATAGTTTTTTCATTATTATTTTTAGCAGTTACGTTTTTTTAATACGGAAATTAATAAAAAACCACAACGCCGCAAAGAGAGAACTGTATCCCAAAAGCTAAAAGCCAATTTACCAAGAAACTACAAAAACTACAATATCACACTATAAATTTCAGTATAAATTAGCTGGCCTCTTATTTGCTCTGATTTCATCAAGCTGATTTTCTCTACCGCCATATTCATGGTTGGGATAGCTCTTACAAATTGCTCCCTATCGAAATTATCTTTCAGAATAATTCCTCTACCTAAAGTAATATGAGGCCTATACTCTCTCTGTTCTATTTTAAATCCGCTTTTACTTAACCCATCACAAAGTTGGTTATAGGTTTGAGTAAGCACATGGTTCTTCTCAACCCCAATCCAGTAGATACTCCCATCTGGCTTTTTGAAATAGCCAAAGTCTGTTAGCGATAAAGTAAATTTATTCTTCTGTATACTATTCATTACTTCTTTCACCTTGTTAATTCTCCCGGTCTCAACTTCTCCTAAAAAGACAAGAGTTAAATGAAGATTTTCTTGCTTTGTCATTCTCCCCTGCATTGACTGAGCTTGTAAGCTCTGTATAACATTATAAAGCCTTTTTTTTATATCATCGCTAAAGTTGATTGCAATAAATAATCTCATGTAATAACCCTCCATGGACTACATTATTTTTAATAAATCTATCTGCTATAATGCCTATAATAACATCTTTTCAAAATATAGTATATTCTATTATGAATATTCTATCATGCAATAATTAGTATGTCGAAATATAATTATAATTGTTACCTTAATTGTTACCTTAACAATAAATTCTAATCTATACTATTGAAATTCAACCGAATATATGCTATATTTTTATTAAAGGAAACACTAGCAATATTTTTGTTCATAATTTGTTTATGCAATAAATAAATTAATTAATTAACTTATTAATTTATCAAAATTGTAAGGAAAAGGAGAATTATTATGGGAAAAAAAGAATCAGATTTCAGGTACAACACCGGGGAAGCTCGTGTACCCTGGGCAGCAGTCGGAGAAAACTATAATGCCGAAGATCTTATGGCTGTAATCGAATTCCTTATGCAAGGCAGCGGTCCGGAGTATGAGGAAGCAATCAAAGCCGTCAGAGAACAGGTTGACAAACTGTCCGCAATTTCCACTCCTCCTGGGAAACTCTCTCTTGCATCAAAGGTTGAGGAAGCTGAGCAAGCAGTGGATAAGTATCTCGGAACTAAAGGCAGTCTATTTGTTACCAACGCAACTGCAGGTTTCGAAATTGCCTACAAGTATGCAAATCTCCAACCTGGTGATGAAGTTATTATACCGGCTATTACATTCATCGCAACCATGGCTTACCCACTGGCAGTTGGTGCAAAGGTAGTATTTGCAGATGTGGATCCAAAAACTATAAACATGGACCCTGCAGATGTAGCCCGCAAAATTACTCCAAAAACCAAAATGATTGTCCCTGTGCATATTGGCGGCTATCCTGTTGATATGGATCCTATTATGGAGTTGGCCAGAAAACATAACATTCTCGTGCTTGAAGATGCAGCTCATGCTTTTGGTGCTATGTACAAAGGGAAAAAGGTTGGTACCATTGCCGACTTCACAGCTTTCAGTTTCCACGAAGTTAAAAATATTACATCTTTCGGTGAAGGCGGCATTTTGACAACCAACATCGAAGATTTTCGTGATGAGATGAAACGTGCAAGATTTCTTGGCTTGAACTTCTCGAAGAAAATTAAGAACTGGCTGTATGATATCACTGCCATTCCAGGCAAATATGGTCCGTTTGTTGCCAGCAACAACTGTTCAACTACCGAAATCCAGGGTATAGGTCTTAAGCTGCAGATTGAGCGTTACGATAAGATTCTTGCTGAACGTCGTTCCGCTGCTGCTTATATGACTAAGCGTCTGTCTGAAAATCCTGCAATTATTCCTCAGGATTTGGGTAATGAAGATTATGCTCCAACATTCCACCTATATCTGCTTCAGATTGATCCTGAGAAAGCAGGAGGGGATATTCAGGTACTTAAGGAAAAACTTGAAAAGAAGAGCATAACTAATATTCCACACTTTGGACCTCTATATAGATTCGATGTTCTTCGCACATTGGGCTATGATGAGGATGCTATTGCAGCAACTTGTCCTGTATGTGAAGAGGTATTTTACAAACGATTCACTCACCTCCCCATCTACGGACTTTCCGAAGAGCAGTTGAAATATATGGCTGATACTATTTTGGAATCTGTTGCGGAAATGCAATGTGGAGAATAAATATCTCAGTAGATTTGCTTCATTAAGGGATTAAAATAGCTATTATTCGGGTGCATTTAATTTATCTGAGGAAAATATTGGCAAAGGGCATAAGTGAAGGCTCTAAGAACCGTGACGATAGCCCCTGATAAATGTTTTTTCAGATTTGGTAAATGCACCCCTATTATTATAGCGAATTTGACAGCTTAAAAGTTTCATTTATAAGGGAAAAAGACCTTTATCCTGGTTCCTTCTACCGGTTTGCTTTTGACATTTATTTTCCCGTCATGGCTCAGAATTATTATTTTTGCAATTGAGAGTCCAAGGCCATGTCCACCCCTTTCCCTTTTTCTGGACTTATCGGAGCGATAAAACCTGTCAAAAATATGTTTCATCTCGTCTTCCGACATTCCGATTCCGGTATCAATTATTTCTATTGCTGCATAATTCTTATCGGCATAAAGATTTACAGTTATTTCACCTGCTTCAGGTGTATATTTAATCGCATTATCCAGAAATATTCTCATAGCTTGTTTAATTCTGTTTCTATCAGCATAAATGTTAACTCCATTTTTAATATTACAGCTTAGCTTGTGTCTTTTGTCAATTAACACAGTTTCCTTTATAGTTTCCTCCAGCAAATTCGTTAAGCTGAACTCTTCTTTTTGGAGAATTAATGTCCCTCTGTCATTCCTTGCAAGAAACAATAAGTTTTCAACAAGATCCTTCATATTCTCTGTTTCATTTTTTATTGCATCAATAGACTCCTGCAATATTTCTCTATCATTTTTACCCCAGCGGTTAAGCATATCAATGTATCCCTGTAATACGGCAATTGGCGTCCGCAGCTCGTGGGAAGCATCTGAAACAAACTGTTTCTGCCTGTTGTATCCATCTTCTATCCTGTCCATCATTTCATTAAAAGTCCTTGCAAGATCCTTAAGCTCATTCTTTGAACCGCTGATGTTTAATCGTACATTCATATTTTTCTCTGAAATACTTCTTGCAGTTTCCGTCATCTCTCGGATGGGTAAAAATACATTCCTTCCAGCAAAAATACTCCATATACCAGCAAAGATAGTTCCAATTATATTGGCTAATAAAATAATTTTTAAGAGATTGTAAATATCCTTGGCTTCAGTAGTAACATTCGTATATATGTTCAGGAAAAAAATTTCTCCCGAAAGCAATACTTTTTTATCCAATATTAAAAAATAACTATTGTCAATCACGGTAAAGTATGCAATATGTTTATGCTTATATATTTCCAAATCCGAACCTGCAGTATCAAATAAGTAGTTTTCGTCTTTATCATACACAGCTATATGGCGTTTTTCATCTAAAACATCCTTAAGTGTTCCAGATTCAATTTTCTGACTTGTAATAACCTTTTCAACAATTAACTTGTAATTCTGATATATATAATATATTCTGATTCCTCCATAGGCAAGAAAAATTAATATACCGGTTAAAACTAAAGTTCTAATAACAATTTTCAAGTACACTAAAGATAAGCTCAGTCTAATAGAGAACCTTCTTTTCTCGGCAGCTTTTTTAATGAGGTAAGATATCATATATATTGGAAATGTTATTATTCTAAATACATAGTTTCTTTTATCGTTTGTTTTATTGTCATTCATACCTGAATGTATATCCTACTCCTCTTATAGTGTGTATGTATTGGACACCAAACCTTTGATCAATTTTACTCCGCAAATACCTTATATATACATCAGTGATATTTGTGTCGCCCATAAAATCATATCCCCACACGTTTTCCAAAATTTTTTCTCTTGTTAATACTATACCTTTATTCTCCATCAAATAGAGAAGCAGTTCGAATTCTTTTTTGGATAGCATAATCTCTTCATCAGCATATTTAACCTTATACTCATTTCTTGACAGTTCCAGCTTACCTGCTGCTATTATATCACTATTCTTTCTTTCTGTGTTTGCCGTTCTTTTTAATGCTGCCCTAATCCTTGCCAATAGTTCCTCTATTGCAAAAGGTTTGGTTACATAATCGTCTGCTCCCATGTCAAGCCCCATAACTTTATCAGAAATATCATCCTTTGCAGTTAACATAATGATAGGTACATCAGATACTCTTCTAACGCGTCTGCATACTTCAATTCCGCTAAGCTCAGGAAGCATCAGGTCAAGAATAATCAAGTCAATATTTACGCCAACTGCTTTTTCATACCCTGTTCTTCCGTCATAAGCCACTTCCACTTCATAACCCTCATGTTTCAATTCAAGTTCCAAAAACCTTGCAATTTTAGCTTCATCTTCAACAATTAATATAACGCCTTTCATAAAATTCATATCCTCTTTATTAGAAATTAAACTACAGTATTTAATACTACTTTGTTATGTTGGCAATAGAAAGCGCATTTCCGGATGGTAATTTTTGCTGGTAAGTAAGGAATATATCATCCCAATCCTATCAAAAAATATCCTGGAAGACATCGTTTTCCAAATTGGTATAGTAGTATTAAGCTTCACTCTTTAATTATATCAGAAAAATTTCTCCTGGTATATTAAAAACCAACCCGCTTATTATAGCAGGTTGGTCTTTAATACATTAATTTACTCAATTGTAATCTCATTATACCCGTCATCATTATCATCGTTCCTTTTATCAGGGTTTTTTGCACCATTCGGATTATTTTGCTGTTTTGCTTCTCCCGAAGCTTCCTTTACCTTGCTTCCAAATCCGTCAATAAATTTGTTTAAATCAATACTTTCCCCTTTTTCCTTACGTATTCTGAATCTACATCCAAGAATAAAAGAAATTATCAATGCTATAAGTAGGATCCAATTCAGTATTAATGCTGCCAATATAAGCAGATTTATTGATATGTTTATTAGGGTTTCACCGGATTTTTCAACAATAAATCTTGTCCTAAAGCCTTTGTCTATCAGTTGTTTGACTTTTGTGCCAAAGCTTACAGTACCATTATAATAGTTGCTGTTTGATCTTGAACTATTTTTTCTCTCAAATTCAACAATAGCTTCAAGCAAATCTCCATTGTGCTTTTCAAGAAGTGTTTTAGCTTCTTCATAGCTGCAATTTGTTCTTTTTCTAAGTTCATCAATTTTCTCCATTGGAATTGACATATGCTTCATCCTCTCTGTTTATAATTTTTTTACATTGTAATTACATATTTTATGATTACACACTTTGCAATAACACATTTTGTAGTTACATGTTTATTATAGATTGCGATAATTAATTAAATCTTAATATAAAATTAGAATTTGATTAGAATTGCTTTCACTTGTGGGTTTTTTAAAACACTGAAAGAATACTGGTATACAGCTAATGGCGGCTGCTATTAGCTGTATACTTGACATTTTGAAAATAAATGTGCCATTATGTCCGCGCTTTTAAAATAAAAGCTTTAACCTCAAATCTATCCAGTGTTGTTTCAATTATTATCTCACCAGGCTTGTAATTAAAAGGAATTTCTTTTTCCTGGACATCATTTCTGCTTATTTCATACACATCTACATCATAAAATTCATGAGATTTGCTAGATTCATGAGGTTCGTGAGGCTTATAATCATCATGACCTTTATGACAGTTCGCCTGAAAAGCCTCCGGGACATGTACCTTTAAATTTTCCAGGTCATCACCGGATCCATTAACAAGCAATATTACTTTACTGCCACTGTAGTCGTAAACATATACTCCTACATAAGGCTCCTGCTCTGCATAAACCGGTTTATTGAAGCTGCCTGTATTAATCTGTGCACTATCCTGCATATAACTCTGCAGCTCACCGCATATTACTGACTGTAAAATTGCCTGCTTATAGGTATTTAAATGAATCTGGAAAAAGAAATCCTTTCCACCACAGGGTAAAATGAATATTTTATTATCGATTATGCACATGCCGGGACCTGCAATTTCTCCGTTAGGACTCTTAGCCTGGGTAATCAGGTAAGGTTCCTTTATATAATCAATCTTATAATAACCGCCTTCAGCTCTCTGAAGTGACATTCTTGCATTGTTAATTCCACAGTATTCTATTCCATTACAAACTTCTTCATAGGCTTGTACTCCACTATGGGTTTTATACCACTTCATGCCGCCAATTCCTGCTATATCTCCATACCCCATATCATAAAGAGTATATGCCGCTTCTCCATCAAGGAGGACAAAATTCTTTTCAAATAAATGAAATATTTCTTGTCCCGTAAGATTTCTAAAATACTGTCCTGAAATAGCTATAAACTCATTTTCAATGTTTTTATCACTACTGTAGCAATTGGCAATGCCATATGCTGAAAGCAGCCCCGCCCAGAAATTTTCTACGGGATATAGTTCTTCCATCTTTTCTCCCTTAGATGTATATAAAGTGTAGGAAGATAATGGGCTAAACAAAACTTTTATTCCTTCCCGTTTTCCCTTCCCAATGTTAAGCTCTGCAATCTTATCCATAAAAGGCTTCGTCTCTGCAAGCATTCTTTGGAATCCTTCCTTTGGGAGAACCCCGCTGCCCATTACATTAAAAAGGTTGAGAGTAATTCCTTGTGAACCTAATACTGCAGAAGATTCTATTTGGAATCTTGTAAAGTTTCTTGATTTTGCAAATAAAGTACGGGGAGAATTTTCTACTTCTGGATATATCTCCGTTGATGCAGGTACCAATGCTTTACTCATAACTGAGATAGTATTAAAATACCAGAAATAAGATTGCGGGCCAATCTCCTGGTAACTTGGCAGATGCGGCCGGTTAACCATTGGTGTATCAGTAGCAAGCCCTTTGAGAATTCCCTCCCAATCCCTTCCTTCCGCGCAATGAACTTCCGGTATTGAACTCATAAGTCCCAACCGGGTATTCGGGGACACTTTATGTACTGCTTCACCAATCTCCTGTGCAACATTTACCAGTGTCTCTCTACAGATATCCAGCCATATCTTTCTATAAGGATGGGGCTCTCCAGGCTGAAGAATGCCTTGAATGAATTCCTCTCTTGTAAGCTTTTTCCCTGCCCTTTTTGAATACTCTTCCATATGTAGATCACAGAAACATCCTCCCCATTGGAGCGGTGCATGATTATGAAATCTAAAATCATCTTCTATCCAGAGCATATACGGATGAATAGAAGCATACATTGAATAAATGTCTGTAATATACTTTCTCCATTCTTTACTTAAGGGACAGGCACATACTGTAGACTGTGTCCCACAAGGGTCTTCCATTAACTGGAATTTTTGTCCTTCTTTGAGCGTTCTACCTCTATCTGCGTGATTCAAAGTAGTCCATGGGTTGACTGATGTGGTAATCCCTAAAGGGGTCAGCTGCTCACCTGCTCTTGCAATCAATTGAAGCCAGAGTTTTACCTCATCGCTGGTAATATGGCCCTGGTTTAGATCCTCACAATCAATAAAAAACATAACATCGTCGATGCAAGCTTGCCTGCAAAATGAAATCAGCGTATCCAGTCGCTTTTCTTCATAATGTCCAGGCTGTATACATGCTCTTAAGATATAAATGAACTTTGGGGTTTGCATCTCAATAATTACCTCCCGCAAATTATTCAGTTTTTGAATATGATTATATCATAAAAATGAAAGTTCAGTATAAATGCAGTTTTTATTTTATTCAATAAGTTTTCTATACTTTTCCATTAACTCAATAAATTCACTGCTGCTTCCTCCTGTATCAGGGTGATACCTTTTAGCCAGTTGGCGAAATTTCTTTTTTATTTCCTCAATTCCTGAATTATACGGGAGATCCATCCATTTAAGTATTTCAGGATTGTAGAAAGTGAAATTTGCAATTCCATTTTCTATGTAGTACATGTAATATACTCTAAAGAAAAACTCATCAACAATATCTTTAAATTCGTCTTTATCCATTGAAGCTATATCTTCTAAAGAGTATTTAGCTTTTCCTCTATTTGCGCTATTTATATCAAAATATTCATCCCATACAAGAAGCATTTTTGGAGGTTTTGCATATAAATTGCCTTCTTGAAATGAATCTCCGAAACGTATTTTGACTTCAAGCTTTTTAAGGCTTCTTAATTTTCGTTTAACATTATCTACATTAGTAGAACTATCAGGCAAAATAATTCCCCCTTATGCTGTATTTACTGCTGTATTGAAATTATTACTAAAACAAACCACCCTGCTTACACCATTTCTAGTATTAACAAGGTGGTTTAACTTTTTACTTTTTTATTTACGTCTTCCGGCGCCTCCCCCTCTGGTAAAACCGCCTCCGCCGCTTCTGCCTCCAAAGGATTTTCCGCCACCAAATGATTTACTTCCGCCAAAGGGACTACGTCCAAATGAACTGCCTCCGCCAAAGGAACTGCGACCGAAAGAGGATCTTCCTGCCCCGCCCCCTCTGGTAGATCCGCCTCCTCCACTGCGTCCAAAGGGACTACCTCCTGAAGAAAATGGTCCTGAACCAGATCCCGAACCTGGTCCTGGTCCCGGCCTGGGTGGTGTATTCCACCCAGGCCCACTTTGGGACCTCGGTTTGCTGTTCCAACGTCCGTTATACCAAAATCCTCCACCAGGTGGTGGTGGACCGTAACGTCCCCAGTAACCACCGGATCCATGGCGTCTTATTCTTATCCAGCTAAATGGATTAAAGGGAATTCCAAACCTTCTTCTGTAGTATTTCCTTCGTTTTGAAGATATTATAATAAACAATATGAAAAAGAAGAATAAATACTTGAAAAAACTAAAGTTGGCGCTTGGAATTCTTACTACATTATTAGGTGAATTAGGTAAATTGGGGTAATTAGGTAACTTGCGTGTATTCTGATAAGGTTCGGAATATTTTTTATTTCCGT
>DAOSDD010000048.1:15238-21935 GCA_035362115.1 Clostridiales bacterium
ATACTATTTCCATTATTCCCGTAATTTTCAGTGTTTCCGTTGTTTTTACTGTCGCCCACATTCCCAGAATCTGTTTTACCTACCCAGCTCCCCCCTAATTCTTTTATAAAGGCTTCATAAACCTTAACTGCTCCCTCACTGTAATCTGCTACAGCAAAATCAGGCTCCAGATAATCATCAAGTATTTGACCAATATCCCCACTTGTTAAAGTGGCTTCAAGTCCTTTACCTTGTACTGTCCAATAATCTTCATCACCTATTGATAGCAAAATAAGCAGGCCGTTATTTTTTTCAGCAGAGCCTAATTTCCATTTGTTAAACAACTCTGCAGCATATTCATCTATAGAAATACCGTCTGTGAAGTTAACAGTAACCAGTACAATCTGTGCTCCTGTTCTTTCCTCTAAGGCATTACCATTTTGTACCATCAGATTTTCAGCTTCTTCATCTATTACATTTGCATAATCATTAACATAAAATTTCGTTGAAGGCTCTGGGTATGTCACTTTTCCAAAGCCAACCGAAGGAAATAGAATAACAAGCAAAAATGAAAATATAATTATTTTTAAAGTCTTCCGGCTCATATACCCTCCTAATTCTTCTTCCTAATTCTTCTTCCTAATTTTCTCTTCCTAATTTTCTCTCCAAATTCCTGTTCCCAATTTCACCTCTAGCTCTTCTCATAATTCTCAATTTCTATTCTCTCCTCTACTCATATAATTCCAACGGAGAGATAAAAGAAACAGCACTTAAAATATTCGCCGGAAAGCGGCTCAGTATATTGTTGAACTCTCTTGCATGCTGATTATACGTACTTCGTGATATAATTATATTATGAGATTTCATATTGGTGTATAAACTCCTGCGGAAGTCCTGGTCTTTTTGACTTAAAGGTAAATCCCCTATATAGGTATACAGCTCTACTGCTGACTGTAGTAGATTCTGTGCCTCACGGTACTTTTTGCCGGGAGTTTTAGCCGCACCCAGAGTATCCCTGGCTTTAAGAACAGCCTTAATCAGTTCATGTTCTTTATCCATGTATCTACCCGCAACAACAGTAAGATTGGAGCAGTCGGACATTATCATTTCAAGATCATGCTGAATACCGATTCCATCCATGTCCTCTCCAATGTAAAAAACATTCTCTGCTTCCAGTCTGAGCTTGTTGAGTGATGAACCGGAACTTATTACGGTTGCTAATATTATGATAATCAAAGTAATTAACCAGGCATTAGTTCTTTTTTTTAAAAATTCCATTACCAATCTTCCCTTACAACAATATTATCCTTACAACAATTTTATCCTTACAAAAATATTATTCCTGCAAACGGGTGCATATTTTATTTTTGAATGCACCCTCTGCAAACTATTATCTTGACCATCCATTATCTTGATTGCTATTACCATGATTACAATTGTCCTGATCAGCTAATTATCTTGTAGCATCTCTTACTGATAAAAGCTTGTTTTTCAGTTCATCTTCAATGCGTACAAGCTCTTTTTCTGCTTCACGGCGTTTATTCCTACCATCACGTTGAATTTGCATAACCTCATCAAGTGTTTCAATTAAAGCCTGATTAGTTTGCCTCAAGGTTTCTATGTCCACAATCCCACGCTCGGATTCTCTTGCAGCCTCAACTGCATTGGTTTTCAGCATCTCCGCATTCTTGCGCAGCAGCTGATTTGTAATATCTGTAACCTGCCGCTGAGCCTGTATAGCACTTTTAGAATGAGCCATCCCTAACGCAAGTACCATTTGATTCTTCCATAATGGAATAGTATTAACAAGTGATGTTTGAATTTTTTCTACCATAATACTGTCTGTACTTTGAACCATACGTATTTGAGGCCCCATTTGTACACTGATTGTTCGTGTCAGTTCTAAGTCATGAAGTTTTTTATCAAATCTGTTGCACATATCTGCCAGATAATTGGCCGCCTGAGCATCCTCCGGCTTACCGCTCATTTTGGCTTTTTCCTGCAAAGCAGGCAGTTCTTTGTTCATTACATCTTCAAGCTTTTCACGTCCTGCAAGGATATACATACTAAGTTCTTTATAATAAGCAAGGTTCATTTCGTACATTCTGTCAAGCATAGTAATATCTTTTATTAGAGTTATCTTATGACCTTCTAATATTTCACATATTTTATCTACATTTTTCTCTGCTGAATCGTATTGAACCTTTAAACGGCTTATTGACTTTTCCGCTTTTTTAAATAACCCAAAAAAACCTTTAGCCTCCGTCTCGTCAGAAAAATCTTTAAGTTCAACTACTAGATCAGTTATCATTTTCCCAACTTCATCCATGTCCTTAGTGCGAACATTTGCAAGAGCATTTTCAGAAAAATCAGCAATTTTCTTCTGAGCACTATTTCCATATTGCAATATTTGCGATGAATCAGAAATATCAATTTTTTGAGAAAAGTCCTTTACCATAGCTTTTTCATGTTCTGTAAGACCGCTATTTTCTATGTTTACACGTTCCGTAGCTAAAATATCCTCTTGTTTCCTGTCATTTGACACAGGATTCAAGACCAGCTCCGGTACTAATGCCCCATTGTAAATACTATTGTTAATACCATTGTTAGCACTACTGCTAATATTATTTTTATCCATATTACATTCCACCTTCGTTAATAATTTTCAATCTATGCTTTACTTATAGTGCTGACGTAAACTTTAAAAGCCTTCTTCCCTAATCATTTTTTCCAGTACTTCTATATCTACAGAAGTGTCTAAAGCCTTATCCATGAACAGGCCATCCAGCACTTTTCTAAACGCATCAACTATTGTATCTAATACTCCCTCAATTTTCTGCATTGCTGAGGTAATATTATCCCCTTTAGCTTCCTGTTTTCTGAATTCATTATAATTTTTAAGCAGTTTTACAGTCGTGGGAAGATAATAGTTCATAAACTGTCTTATCTGTCGTACCTTTGTGGGGTTTCCCCTGATAAATTCAAATATATCTTTAGTGATACGCATCATTTCATTTACTTGCTTGTTTATTTTTTCATTGGCAATTTCCATATTTAAGCTACTAAGTTCCGACATGTAAGCAGTTCCTGCCGTTAGTATTTCATCCAGTTCGCTATTTCCAGTACTAATAGGCTCAGGTTCACTCTCAATCAATATTGTTCTGGAAGGAATCAGCCTGGAAGTAATTTTATATACAACAACAGAAATTCCTAAAGCGATTGCCAAATCATACCAACGGTACATTGGGAATACTAACGCGCATAGTATCCATACCAAGCCAATTGAATAGATAGGGATGACAGATTTTACTTTAATTTCACGCACTTACCACACCTCTTATCCCATTTCCAGTTTATAATTCCATAAAAATACCATATTCTATAAAATTAGTTTAACAAGATTGCAAGCTTAAGTCAATGAAAAGTTCTATACAGTTGCACCCTTTTGCACCATATATTCTTTCCTATGCTGCTATATTGCTATATTGATTCATTGCTATATTGCTTTATTGCCAACTACGTCCAACTATATCCCCAACGCCATTGAGAATATATTTAGGGCTGTATGGGAAGTTGTTAATATTATCCATATTAGTTACTCCACTTAATACAAGCACTGTATCAATCTCAGATTCAATTCCTGCTATTATATCTGTATCCATGCGATCCCCAATAATTGCTGTTTCATCACTTTTACACCCTAAACGTTTTAGGCCCACCCTCATCATTAAAGGATTTGGTTTACCTACAAAATAAGCCTGTTTGCCTGTGGCCAGTTCAATAGGAGAGATTAACGCCCTTGTTGCAGGTACTATTCCCTTTTCCGTAGGCCCTGTAAGGTCAGGGTTTGTTCCGATTAATTTCGCTCCTCCATAAACAAGATGAACTGCACGTTCAATTCTTTCATAATTATATGATCTTGTTTCACCAACTACCACATAGTCGGGATTTATATCGTTCATGGAGAATCCTGCATCATATAACGCATTTATAAGGCCTGCTTCTCCAATGACAAAAGCACTTCCTCCAGGACATTGTCCGGCTAGAAAACTTGCAGTAGCTAACGCGCTGGTATAGAAGTGACTTTCATCTACATCAAGTCCAAGTCTTTTAAGCTTTTGCTCCAGTTCTTTAGGTGAACGTTCACTGCTGTTTGTCAAAAACAGAAATTCCTTTTTCTCTGACTTAAGCCAGTTCACAAACTCTGACACTCCTTGAAGCAAATGATTTCCATGATAGATAACACCATCCATATCACATATAAAACCTGATTTATTCCTTATTAATTCAATATTCATATATTAGTTCCTCATCTTTAAAAATAATCTTTGTGCCAATATTTTATACTAATATTTTAGTTATTGGGTTACAATCTTATTATAATTTTTTCTTCCAACATTAGCAAGCAGGATAAGTACGACAGCGAGAAAAGCACAGCAAAAAGCAGGTCTGATGTATATCAGACCTGCTTTAAATAAATGTATATGCTTACGCTAAAATCAATGTGGCTTGTTATCGCCTTGATATCGCACTGATTTTATTATTGCTCAGCTAATGCTAATATATATTAATCAAGCTCACAGCTTATCCAAACACCAGGGTTTTTAAGCGCTTCGAACCCCTTCTCCCGTATTCCTATAACTGCGATAGTCTCCTTTTCAGGGGCCTTTATGCTACCTGTTTCAAAAAAGTCGACAAGTTCATGTACAAAATTGGGGAAAAATGAAGTACATTCACGTACAAGCACATTTTCCGAGCTGTCATAGGTAATGGCCAGATTAAATGGGCACTCCCAGCCAAAATGACCCATTGTCGCAAATCGTCCTCCGGAAAATTCAATAGCCAGTGCAGGAGCAGCTTCGTTTCCTATTGCCATTACACGTTTTGCATCAGGTCCCATTAAGGAGACAAGCATTTCAATCTGATGGATAGAATAAATTTGATATACTCCAGAGCCGCGGGAACTGATTACGCAGATTCCCTCACGTTTTATATCCTTTAGCTCCGATGAAAAACGCAGTGCAGAAGATGAAAACATGGGTGTACCACCTGCTCTTGCCATGTCAAAAATACGTTTAGCTGTTGCAACGTCAGGAGCAAAGGTTTTGTCAACATAAGTACGCTTACCTGAAGCCAATGCCTCCCGGCAAAGTTCCTCATGCTGCTCCGGATTGTTTGGAGCAAGAACCATCAGTACATCGCTTTTTTCAACCACCTCTGCCGCAGAGGAAACAAGCTCAATATTATGCTCAGCACACCAAACCTCACTGGGCTTGCAGCATTCCTTTCCGCTCTCGGATCCATCTGGGTTAAGACTTCCCCAGGCATAGCAAATTTTATACTCTCCATGTGTTTCATCATCCAGCCATTTAGGCAGATTAGAAGCATGCCAGTTATCAAGATAGTAATCGATCAATCCAATTTTTTTCATCCAAACTCCTCCGCTCATGAAATAATATAGGTTCAAGTGTTTAATCTAGGTTCAAGTGTTTAATCTAGGCTCAAGTATACTAAATTAATGTGATAAATAAGGAAATTAACTTTCCACCTAAAATAGTTGTGAATTTGCACCTAAAATAGTTCTGAAATTAAAACACAATTTCCTTATTTGCCTTGGATGAGTCGTATAGTGCCTGCATTATCTTTGCAGTGATTATTACAGTGTCTATATGAGAAGGAAGTTTTTCACCAGTTCTTATGCATTTTACAAAGGCATCTATCTCAGCCTGGAATTCCTTATCAGTTTTAAAAGATGGTATAACCTCCAAAAGTGTTCCATTTTTAAAAGTATACAGCTTGAAATTTCCACCATATTGCAGACGGATACCGGCCTTGTCACCCAAAAAGTCGATGTACATTTCACTTTCACCAATATTCTGAGCCCATGCTCCGTTTAGAGAAATAGTTGCTTTTTCTGTTCTAATAAGCCCTGTTATGAAATCATCAACATCATAGATGCCGTCAAACTTTGGTTCGCTGGCCCACATACTTGTGTATGCATAGTCTTTAATGTTTTTGCCAAGTATACTGTATGCCTGACCGGAAACGGTTTTGGGGGTGGGATCTCCAAGGCAGAACATCACAAGATCCAGGAAGTGAACACCCCAGTCAATTAGTACTCCCCCTCCTGAAATAGCTGAATTGGTGAAATCGCCTCCTAGACCCGGTATGCTGCGATGTGCTCTAAAGCTTGCATAAACATGGTAGATGTCCCCTAGCTCACCTGCGTCTATTAATTCCTTTACTTTTACTACTGCTGTCCTAAAACGATTTACAACGCCTATGTTTAGCACCTTACCTGATTCATGCTGTGCTTTCTGCATTTCAAGAGCCTCAGTATATGTTCTTGCTGCAGGTTTTTCACATAGTACATTTTTTCCTGCTTTAAGAGCATCTATTGAAATTACTGGATGCATATTGTTGGGTGTACAAACAGAAACTGCCTCTACAGCAGGATCTGCAAGCACCTGTTTATAATCCGTCACTGCCTTGCCTACACCATATTTTGCTACTGCAGCTTGTGCACGCTCTTGAATTATGTCACAAAAATATAAAATTTCCACATCGGGATTATTCACATATGCTGGTATATGAGCACTATTTGCTATTGTTCCGCAACCAATAATTGCAACCTTTACCTTATCCATTTACAAAACCTCCATATTAAAACTCGTGGTCACGGGGCTAAAAGCCCCGAAACTACGGTATTTTTTGTTAG
>DAOSDD010000049.1:0-21817 GCA_035362115.1 Clostridiales bacterium
ACATTACAAGTGCTATCGGTGGTGCCATAGCAGCTGCAAATGGAGCTGACTTCCTTTGTTATGTTACTCCGGCGGAACACCTTAGGCTTCCTACCCTTGAAGACATGAAAGAAGGAATCATAGCATCCAAAATTGCCGCACATGCAGCGGATCTGGCAAAAGGGATTTTTAATGCAGAAAAATGGGATTATGAAATGGGAACTGCAAGACAGGAACTGGATTGGGAAAAAATGTTTTCTCTTGCAATAGATCCTGAAAAAGCCAAGCGTTACAGGGCAGAATCTCTTCCACAACATAAGGATTCATGTACAATGTGCGGTAAGATGTGCGCAGTAAGGAATATGAATAAAGTTATTAATGGCAAAAATGTAAGTATATTGGATTAAAAAATTAAGAGAATGGAGAGATGAGTTATGAAAAAGGTACTTACTATTGCAGGCTCTGACTCAGGTGGAGGAGCCGGAATACAGGCTGACATTAAAACGTTTGCAGCTCACGGTGTATTTGGCATGAGTGTAATAACTGCAGTTACAGCTCAGAACACTCAAAAGGTAATTGCAGTGCAGGATATAAATCCGGAAATTATTGGGAAACAGATAGATGCTATTTTTGAAGATATTGGTGCTGATGCAGTAAAAATCGGAATGGTTTCTCAAATTGAGAGCATTAAGATAATCGCTGAAAAATTAAGAGAATACGAACCCCGGAATATTGTTCTGGATCCGGTTATGGTATCAAAGAGCGGCTATGCTCTTCTAAACCCGGAGGCCATTGATGTTCTTATTAATGAATTGGTGCCTTTGGCTACTGTTATAACCCCAAATATTCCGGAGGCTGAAAATATAATTAATGCAAAGATTGGTACACTTAAAGATGTAGAGCAAGCTGCAAAGGCAATCCACATGTTGGGACCGGAAAATGTACTGGTGAAAGGGGGACACATGTCAGGCGATTCAACTGACATCCTATATGACGGTGAAAATATTATCTGCCTTGAGGCTGAAAGAATTGATACTAAAAATACCCATGGAACAGGGTGCACTCTTTCTTCAGCAATTGCATCAAACCTTGCACTTGGTTTCTCTATCAAAGAATCCGTAGAAAAAGCAAAATCATATATTACTACTGCAATAAGGCATGCTCTGCCTATAGGCAGAGGTGCAGGGCCTACAAACCATTTTTATGAACTATACAGGAAAGCGGGGGTATGAGTATAGATATGAGTACTAATATGACTGTTGGCAATAGTAAAAATAAAAGCATTTGTGAAAGAATAATGGAGCTTTTGGAAAAGGTAAAGGCAATAAAACCACTGGTACATCATATAACAAACTATGTTACAGTAAATGACTGTGCAAACATAGTGCTGGCAATAGGAGGATCTCCTATAATGGCAGATGATATTGAGGAAGTTGAAGACATAGTTTCTCTGTCTTCTGCACTTGTACTAAACATGGGAACACTAAACATAAGGACTATTGAGTCTATGCTGGCTGCAGGGAAAAAAGCAAATCAGCTTGGGATACCGGTAGTGTTTGATCCTGTGGGTGCAGGAGCAACACCACTTAGAAACAAAACTGCAGAAAGGATTATAAGTGAACTAAAGCTTGCGGTTATCAGGGGCAATATGTCGGAAATAAAATCAATAAGCGGGCTGGGTTCTAATACCAAGGGTGTGGATGCCTCAGAAAAAGACATTTTATTATCCGGTGACCTGCAATATGGTAAAAATATTGCAGATAAGCTATCTTCCAGGCTTGGCTGTACTGTAGCCATAACAGGCCCCGTTGATATAGTGACAAAAGACGGGAAAACTTTCTTTATAGAAAATGGGCATAAAATGCTTTCAATGGTAACAGGTACAGGGTGCATGTGCACTTCCCTCATTGGTGTGTATTGTGGAGTTGCCAGCAACTATCTTGAAGCTGCAGCAGCAGGGATCCTTACTATGGGAATGGCAGGTGAAGCAGCTTATGAAAACATTGAGGAAGGAAACAGTGCAAGCAGCGGATATGGCGGATATGATAGGCATGGTGGAAGTGGAAGCTTCAGAGTCAAACTTATAGATTTTGTATCTCAGATCAGAGAGAATGATATTCTTGAAAGGGGAAGAATATATGAAAAGTAAGGAAAACTTTGTAGATTACTCATTGTACCTGGTTACTGAAAGGCAAATGCTTCGAAACATAAGCATGGAAGAAGCTGTGGAACAGGCCATCCTTGGAGGTGTAACTCTTGTGCAGTTAAGAGAAAAAGATGTTACAACTCTGGAATTTTATAATATAGCAGTAAAAGTTAAAAAAATTACAGATAAATATAGCATTCCTCTAATAATAAATGATCGATTGGACATTGCATTGGCAGTAGACGCAGCAGGTCTGCATGTTGGGCAGAGTGACATGCCTGCAAAAGTTGCACGGAAAATACTTGGGGATAATAAAATACTTGGTGTTTCAGCTGCCACTATTAATGAAGCTTTACAGGCTGTAGAAGATGGTGCTGATTATATTGGAACTGGTGCGGTTTTTGCTACTGATACTAAAAAGGACGCAAAATATGTTAATATAAGGCAATTGAAAGAAATCACAGGTAAAATTAGCATTCCTGTTGTTGCAATTGGAGGAATAAACGAGGATAATATAGATATACTCAAGGGTACAGGCATAAAGGGAGTTGCTGTTGTTTCTGCAATAATGGGCAAGGAAAACATTAGAAAAGCATCTGAAAACTTGAAAAAGACCTGGGAAACCTGCAGAAAGGGTAGGTGACATATCATTAGCGGAAAAAGCATTAACATTAATACAAAAAGCATAAACACAGGTAACGGGAATACTAATATTATTGGAAAAAACATTAATGAAAGTGCAAAAAAAATTAATGTAGTTGATGAAATAACTAAAGGTATAATAAAAGGAGCTATATTCGACCTTGACGGTACACTTATTGATTCAATGCAGGTATGGGGTAAGATAGACTTGGATTTTTTGGGCAAAAGAGGTATTCCTGTACCGGATGATCTGGAAATCAAAATAAAAAACCTGACTTTCAGTGAAACTGCGTTATACTTTAAAGAGAGGTTCAATATACCTGATAGTGCACAAGACATTATGGATGAGTGGAATGACATGGCCTATAATGAATATGCACATAATATAAAACTTAAAACCGGGTCTCGTGAATTTCTTTCACTGTTGAAATTAAAGGGTATCAAGGTAGGACTTGCCACTACAAACTGTAAAAAGCTATTAGAGGCAACTTTAAATAAAAATGGAATATTTGAATATTTTGATGCTATTTCAACAGCAGATGAAGTTGGAAAGGGTAAAAATTGCCCAGATATTTACCTGCTTACAGCAAAAAAGCTTGGGATCAATCCGGATGAATGCATTGTGTTTGAGGATATTCTCCCGGCAGTGATGGGTGCAAAGGCAGCAGGTATGAAAGTTATTGGTGTTTATGATGAGTGTTCCAAACATGAAATAGAGCGGATAAAAGATAGGGCAGATGGTTTCATAATTAGCTTTGAGGAACTAATGTAAATGCACTTTTCGAATATATAAAACAACTGTAAAGAAAAATAAAAAAAGGCTATTATTACTCACCTGTAAAGGAGGAATATTTATGAAAACGAAACAACTTAGAATGCTTGTTATTGGAGCTCATCCCGATGATTGCGAATTTAAAGCAGCCGGAACTGCTATTAAATTTCGACAATTAGGCCATGTAGTTAAATTTGTATCAGCAACTAATGGTGATACAGGTCATTATGAAATAGGAGGAGGACAGCTTGCCAGGATTCGTGCTGAAGAAGTGGAAAAATCCTGTTCAATTGCAGGCCTCAAATACCAAATAATGGATATACATAACAACGGTTTGGAAGCTGATATTCAAACGCGCGAAAGGTTTATAACTCTTATACGGGAATTTGTGCCGGATATAATCATTACTCACCGTCCTAATGACTATCATCCGGATCACAGACGTACTTCACTTCTTGTACAGGATTCATCCTATGCTATAATTATACCTAATGTTTGTCCTCTTACTCCCGTAATGCCTAAAGCACCGGTGATACTTTATATGCAGGATAATTTCAAAAGGCCTTATGAGTTTGTACCTGATATAGTTGTGGATATAGATGATGTTTTTGATATAAAGACACAGATGATTAACTGCCATAAATCACAACTCTATGAATGGCTTCCCTGGACTGAAAACCAACTTGACCAGATACCGCAGGGAGAAGAAGAACGTATCAAGTGGCTAAAAGAATATATGCTTGTACGTGATGGCAAGGTAGCCAACCGATTCAGGAATCAAATTATAGATAAGTATGGTATTGAACACGGCAGCAATGTAAAAACTGCAGAAGCATTTGAAATATGTGAATATGGTGCACCTGCTGAAGAAGACATCTTGAATGCATTTGATTCTGGGAAATAATGCAGATTTGCTGTAAAAAATCGGAATCGGCGGAAATTTTAGCCCTCGCCTGTAGAGAAGAAAGGATTATTGGTTATGGATACAGAGGATGCTTTCAAAAAAATAAATGAATATATTAACAAAGCAAAGGAATTAATTAAAAAAACAGATTTCGATATTAGAACCAGATATGAGGACATAGATAAAAATTTGGTTAAAGCTCTTAAGATATCCGCAAAATTAAAGTATGAGCTTGGAGCGGCACAGAGCTATACATATTTAGGTCATCTAAAATGTAAATTATCCAGCTATGATGATTCTTTAGAATACTATCTAAATGCTTTGGAAATATATGAAGAGCTAAATGATAAAGAAGCATCCGCATCCATATACAATGATATCGGGAATGTTTATCTACTTCAGGAGAACTTAAATCAAGCTTTGGACAACTTCATAAAAGCCGGTGAGATAAGTCTTTCCGTTGATTCCAGAAATATATTATGCAAAGCTCTGACTAATTGTGGGACAACAAGCTTTAAACTTAAAAATCCAGAGGAAGCGTTGAATTATTATATGAAAGCTTTGCCTATCTGCACAGAACTTGGTGAAAAAGAGGAAAAGTGCAGAATATTAAGCAATATAGGGGCAATATATGTGGAATTTAAGGAATTTAATAAAGCGATGAAATATTTTCTGGATTCCCTTAAAATTGAAACGGAATTGGATTCAACCTATGGCATAGCCTATGCTAACTTTAGAATAGCTGAAACTTATTACTTGATGGATATTTATGAAATGGCAATTGCTTTTAATAATAAGGCTTTAAAGGCTGCTGATGAAATAGCAAACAAACCTCTTATATCATATTGCTGTGTTTTGTTTTCCAATATATATGAAAAGTCGGGAGATTACAAAAATGCTCTTAGATACTTTAAAGATTACAGCAGGATAAGAGAAGATGTATTGGAGGAAGATGGAAAAAGGAAAATTGCAGATATAAAAGCTAAATTTGACCTTTATAGAAAAGAAAAAGAAAATGAAATATATAAACTTAAAAATATAAAACTTAAAGCAGTTAATAAAAAACTAAAAAAGGCCTATGAAAATGCCGAATACTTTGCGAATATTGATTTTTTGACAAAAATTCCAAATAGACGCAGTATTCATAAGTACATAAATGATGATCTTATTAATATGAGAACACCTTTTACGATTGTTTTATGTGATATTGATTGCTTCAAAATAGTAAATGACACCTATGGTCATGATACCGGAGATTATATACTGGTGGAAACTTCCACGAGGCTAAACTCTCTTTTAGCAGATAACAGCAGAATCTGCAGGTGGGGCGGTGAAGAGTTTTTAATAGTACTTCCTGGTACCACTCTGGACCAGGGTATATCCATAGCAGAAAGCTTAAGACAGTCTATAAGCTCCACACCATATTTGTTCAATGACAAATCAATAAACATTACTATGACTTTTGGAGTGTGTGAGCATAATGAAGGTGATTCTTTTTATGGCTTAATTAAAAGGGCAGATAATGCACTGTACAACGGAAAAAACAGAGGCAAAAACTGCTGTGTTAGTGGTTGATCAAACAGCCTTGTTTATTATGTCATGGGACATATATCAAGGAACACACCTCTCTCAAGTAAGATGCATTCTCTTCACATTAAGGAATGTCCAAGTACATTATATACTAAAATATTTAGGAAAGGATTTTGAATGGTAATGATAGATATATTTGAGGTTAAAAGTATATATGAAATAGAAAAGGTTGAAGAATTGGCAAATAAGATATGGAATGAACACTATGTACCGATAATTGGAAAAGAACAGGTAGATTACATGCTGGCAAAGTTCCAGAGCAGCCAGGCTATTAAAGACCAAATTGAAGTTGGCTGCAGATATTTCATAACTACGTTTAATGGCGAATATGCAGGTTATTTTGCTATTTTACCTGATAAATCCAACTGCAAAATGTTTCTCAGCAAGCTATATGTAGATAGAAGCTTTAGGGAGAAAGGAATTGCTGCAAGGGTAGTATCATATATAGAAGATATTTGCAAAGAATCAGGTTTGGAAATGATATGGCTGACAGTTAATAAATACAATATGAACTCAATAGCCGCATACGAAAAAATGGGTTTTGTAAAAGAAGCCCCGATTGTTCAGGATATTGGCAATGGTTATTTTATGGATGACTATAGGATGGAAAAGAAATTGTAATCCGTACAAAATGCACGTTCGTTCTTAACAGGTATGCTTAAAAGGCTGGGAATATTCTACTAGCAGACTTTTATCGACAAATTTTTTCAAATTATTATTGAATCTACTTGAAAGGCTACTCTATGTCAATTACAATACTAGTATCAGCAAAATATTGATTTGACTAAAGATAAACAAATATCCACTTAAGGAAATAGAAGATCTACTGTAAGTTAAACTTATCCGATATTTGTTGATTTACTAAAGAAAAATTGTCTGGTAATATTGATAGTTTTATATGATTTAAGTAAAGGTGAGATTTATGATTAATAATATTAATCTGGACATTAGTAGAATAAACACTATTATTAAAAGAATTATAGAAGGAATAAGTTCCAGCAGGGAGGAAGTACTTAAGATAGTTGATAGCATACGGAACGAGCAGGAAAATGTGAAGCTGGAACTATGTAAAATTAAAAACGATTTGATAAATGTTGTTGACGAGGTGGATGCACTGGAGAAACAGGATAAATACGCGAGACAATGGCTGGCGGAAGTATCAAAAAATTTTAATATATATAATGAAAATGATATCAAGAATGCATACGAAAAAGCACTGGATCTTAGGGTAAAACTTATAACAAAGGAAAACGAAGAAAAAGTACTAAAAGATAAAAGAAACAACCTTGAAATGACCTTGAAGCGACTAGTAGAAAATATTGATAGCAGCGAGAAAATAATTAACCAGATAAGTATTGCACTAGCATATCTGGAAGGGGACATTCTTTCCGCCTTTGATGATGCAGATAAAAATTCTGAAATGTTTATCGGTATAAAAATATTGGAAGCTCAGGAAAATGAGCGGAAAAGAATAGCAAGAGATATTCATGACGGCCCTGCACAGCATATGGCCAATGTTGCTATGCAAGCAGATATTTGCAAAATGGCTATTCATAATGATTTACAGGAAGGACTCAAGGAATTGGAAGCCTTAAAAGCAAGTGTAAAAGAAGCTTTAAAGGAAGTCAGAAGTATTATTTTCAACTTAAGGCCAATGTCTCTCGATGACCTGGGGCTAAATCAGACTATTCAGGAAACTGTAAAAACTATTTCTCAAGAATCTAATATAAATATACAACTAAAATTAAAACCTATACAGGGAGAAATAGAACCAATTATTCAAGTTGCCGTGTATCGTATTATTCAGGAGGTTTTTAACAACATTAAAAAGCATTCCGGCGCGAAACATGTAACAGTTAAGTTGGACTTTGGCACTAAGTATCTAATCCTGGCTATATCTGATGATGGGATAGGATTTAATGTAGAAGAAACTTTAAAGAGAGTTAAAACTAGAGGGACCTGTTATGGGCTGATAGGAATATTGGATAGAGTAAATCAATTACAAGGAGAAATCAGGATTAATTCTTCGGAAGGAAATGGAACGGTTTATACTGTTAAGCTACCTGTTAATAGGGAGGTGATTAAGGATGAGTAAAAACATAATAAAAATACTGATTGCAGATGACCATGACCTTATAAGACAGGGCTTGAGAAGAATTATAAGCTTTGAAGAGGATATAAAAATAATTGGAGAAGCTGAAAATGGCCAAAAAGTATTGGAGATATTGAAGTTTAATAGACCTGATGTAGTGCTGCTGGATTTGAATATGCCTATAATGAATGGTATTGAAGCTCTAAGAAAGATTAAAATTCTTGGTGATGATGTTAGAGTTATTATGCTCACCGTTGAAAATGATAAAAAAACTATTTATGAAGTAATAAAAATTGGAGCAGATGGGTATATGCTTAAAGACTCTGTTGGTACAGAAATTGTTGATGCTATCAGAACAGTATACCAGGGAGAGAAATATATTGATAAATCGTTGATTTCTATATTTTTTATGGAAATTAGAGGTAATAAAAGCACAACTGGTGCAACCAACACTCTGGATAATTTGTCAAAAAGAGAAATTGAAGTATTGATGCATATTTCAAAGGGACTCAGTAATAAGGAAATTGGGGCACAACTATACATATCTGAAAAAACAGTAAAGAATTATTCAACTAGCTTATTTAGAAAACTCAATGTAAATGACCGTGTACAAGCTGCAATTCTCGCAGTAGAAAATGATATAGAGCATTTTTACAAATCTAAGTTCCAAATCTAGGTTACAAATTTAAGTTTAAATTAGCTAAAAATAATTAATGCTGCTTTCTTGCCTTGCATAAAAGAATAGGGACTTAAGTCCCTATTCTTTTATGACTTATTTACCTTTAAAATATGACTTTTGGAAACTACTATACTACTTTGTGCAGGATTATAATTAACTTACGGGAAAAAGCAAATAACAAATTAAAGGAGGGCTATCATGTTAAAGAATGCTAATAACTATGTATCATCACTTGTAAAACAGGAAAAAGGGCAAGGTATGGTTGAGTATGCTCTGCTGGTAGGACTTATTGCAGTTGTGGTTATTGCAGTGCTGGTATTGCTTGGGCCTGCTATTGTAGCTAAATTCCAGGAGATAATAGATGCACTGTAGTAATATTTTGACAATACCCTTCAAAACTTGCCAATACTTTACTTAAATGCTCTAATCATAGATGCGGACATTGATTAGAGCATTTTAAAAAGAGCGTATTTTCAAAGATTACTAACATATATTTTTATATATTTCGGCAGGTGTGGGAGATTGATATGAAAATGCTGAAAAGAGAGTTAAAGAATAAGAAAGGACAATCATTGGTAGAGTTTGCAATAATACTTCCACTCCTTCTATTAGTAATTATGGCAATAATTGAGTTTGGAGTAATGCTGAATTCATATCTTACCATACATAATGCAGCGAGAGAAGGTGCAAGGGCAGGAATTGCAGGAAGTTCCAGCACTGAGATACAGAATTTAATTATATCTGTGTCTCCAGGGTTGGATGTTAAAGATCTAATAATAAACATATCACCTGTTGATAAAAGTAGAAAACCGGGGGATGCACTTACTGTACAGATAAGGTATAACTACCATCTTACAGTTCCCGTTATAAGTAGAGTGTTCGTAAATAATGTAGTGATTTTAAGTGCACAAGTGTCTATGAGAATTGAATAGTAAGTGGTGGTTGTAATGAAAAAATTAAACAATAATAAGGGAAACACAGCTATTATTTTGTGCTTGCTTTTTACTGCCTTGTTGGGGTTTGCTGCTTTTGTAACAGATATTGGAATAGTTTATGCAGAAAAAATAAAATTATATAATGCATTGGATGCTGCAGCTCTAGCAGCTGCCCTTGAATTACCTGACAATATTGAAAAGGCAAGGAAGGTAGCCGTGGAATATCTCGAAAAAAATAGTGTCGATCCGGGAAGTACTGTAATAACTATTGGCAGTGATAAAAAGAGTATTCAGATAGAAGGAGTAAAAAATGTAAAGCATTTGTTTGCACCTATATTAAAAATTTATAGCAGTAATATAAATGCAGTTGTAATAGCCGCAATTGGACCTGCAAAATCAGTAAAAGGCGGTATCAGGCCATTTGCAGTCGAAACTTTTGATTATTCCTATGGTAGTTTAGTAACCCTTAAAGCAGGTGCTGGGGATGGTTATAAAGGTAATTATTATGCTGTTGCGCTTGGCGGTAGCGGGGCAAAGATTTTCAAAGAAAATGCTCTTTATGGTTATAATAGTACAATATCGATAGGTGACTTAATATATACAGAAACAGGAAATATGGCAGACGCTGCTAATGCTATTAAAAACTATATAAATGCCGAACGCAGCAGCTTTGATGATTTCCCCAAAAGTTCTGTACGATTATGGACTGTGCCTTTAGTGGATACTTTGAAAGTGAATGGGACAGGTCAAATATTGGTGGCAGGTTTTGGGGAATTTTATGTAGAGGATGTGACTACAAACTCAGGGAAAATAGAAATTACCGGGCGGTTTATTAGATATGTTACCAACTCAGATGTTGATATGACTTTAAATGATACCGGCGTATACGGTGCAAAACTGGTAAAATAGAGGTGATAGCGTGAAAGGTATTGGACAAAAATTAATATTAATTTCATTTGGCTTGGCGGTAATAGCTGCTGGAGTTGTTTTTGCATATTTACAATCCTTGAAAGAGTCTGAGGTACAAATTAAGGAGACAACAATTTTAGTTGCAGCTGATACAATACCCCCGGGTACACTTATCACCAGACAAATGATTAAACAAATCCAGATTCCTGATAACTCAATTTTAATAGATTATATTGATGACTCTTCTGAAATAATAGGTAAATATACTAAAGAAACCATTCTAAAAAATGAAGGTTTTCATATAGATAAGCTTATTGGTAAAGACGAAGGAGAGTTACGTTTAAGAATAGATAGCACCCATAGAGCAGTTTCCATAAATGTTACAGGGGATTCGGGAGTTTCAGATTTAATAAAACCAGGAGATTCTGTAGATATTGTTGTGTTTTTTGCAGAAATAAAAGATGGACAAAAAGTTATCAGACCTGAGTTATCAAAAATAATTCTGCAAAATATCAAGCTACTGGCTATAGATAAGCAGCTTAATAGAGATTGCACTTTAGCAGAAAGCAAAGAAAATGAAGAAATACCAGAGAAATTTCTGGTGACACTTTCAGTGACAACAACTGAATTGGAAAAGCTTGTACTGGCTGAGAATATCGGTATTTTGAAGCTGGCCTTAAGGCCGTTAAATAATGATGACATGGATGAAACAAAGGGAGCTACGTGGGAAGAATTAACAGCAGAATTAAAGAACAGGGGAGAATTTTCGCAGGAAGATAATTTAAAGAGCAACGGCGAAAACAGTAATAAATTTATTAATTACAAAGTAAAACCTGGAGACACATTAAGAAAAATCAGTAGAGAATTTTATGGTGACTGGAAAAAATATACGATAATTAAAAAAGCTAATAATATACAAGATGAAAATTTAATTATAACAGGGCAAGTTATCAAAATTCCGGAAATATAACGAGGCGATAGATGTCCCCTACCTCTATTGGATGTACATGTGTTGAGAAAATACAGTGCATAGTGAAGGAAGTGAAAAAGTGGACAAAATCAGAATACTTATAGCAGATGATATTGAAGAAACAAGAAATGTTATAAATAAAATATTAAAGATAGATAATGACTTATTTGATGTAGTAGGAGAAGCTGTAAATGGAGAAGAAGTTCTTCAACTCATTCCTGAAGTAAATCCGGATATAGTACTAATGGATATTAATATGCCTGTAATAAATGGGCTGGAAGCAACAGAAAAAATAACAAATGAATATCCTGCGGTTATTGTTATTATTATGTCCGTGCAAGGAGAAAGTGAATACTTAAGAAAGGCTATGTTCCATGGAGCTAAGGAGTATATCATTAAACCCTTCCATTACGATGAATTGTCTGAAACGATTAAGTCAACTTATGAAAAAAATAAAGAAAGAAAATTAAAATTTCCGAGTAATCGGGAACAAATGCGAAATGCAAAAGTTATTGCATTCTTCAGTTCAAAGGGAGGCGTAGGAAAGTCAGTACTGGCACTTAACACTTCCATTATCTTAAGCAGAGAAGTTAATAAACGAATACTTCTAGTAGACATGGATTTACTATTTGGCGATATTTCAATATTGATTAATAAATTTAATCAGAAGACTATTCTTGATGTATTGGATGATAGCCAGTTAAATTCTTATGAAAATATAAAGCCATATTTGTATAAACATAATGAGAATCTGGATATACTTTTTGCACCGGCAAAACCTGAAGCAGCAGAATATATTAGTAAAGATAGCATTGATAAAATGATTAAAGCTTTTCAAACGAATTATGATGTGATAATTGTTGATACCGGTATAAACTTTAGTGATAATACTCTTTACATTTTAGACTGCGCGCAAACAATTTTATATATTGCTACTGCGGAAATTGTTACACTAAAAAATACCAAATTAGGATTGCAGATTATGAAATCTCTAGGATATGGCAAAGATAAGGTTAAGCTTGTTATAAATAGATTTACTGCAATTTATGGCATAAGCAAAGCAGAAGTGGAAGAGGCCTTTGAAGGCGACGTTTTTGCTTTTATTCCTGAAGAGGGAAAAATAGTATGCAGTTCAGTTAATAAGGGGCAACCGTTTTGTGATAACGCTAAATATCGTAAATCCAAAATTGTGAATGCCTTTGAATTGATGTGCAGAAGTTTGCTCAATTAGGATAATGTGTAAAATGTCCCTTACCAAAAGACAACTTGGAGGTGATGTGTGAAATGTCCCTTGCAAAAAGGCTGGAAGATATTAATATTGATAAAAAAAACAGCAGGTTTAAAGAAAAAGAAGCAGATCCTTATTTTGACCTGAAGATGAAAATTCAAAATAGGGTCATAAAAGAATTAGATATTGATTTTAATGACATATCAGAGCAAAATGAAGATTTAAAGAAAAAAATAGATTTAATTCTTACGAAGAATATTGAACAAGAATCTCTGAATATGACTAATAATCAAAAAAAGAAAGTAAAGGAAGAATTATTGGATGAGATAATTGGATTTGGACCTATTACGGGATTGCTTTCTGATAACAGAATTACTGAAATTATGGTTAATGGACCTGACCAAGTATATATAGAAAAGGAAGGCAAGCTGGTACTGACAGATGCGAAATTTAAAAATGATAATCATGTTCTTCATGTTATTAAAAAAATTGTTGCACCAATTGGCAGGAGAATAGACGAGAGTTCTCCAATGGTAGATGCCAGACTTCCCAATGGCTCAAGGGTTAATGCTATTATACCACCCTTGGCAATAGATGGGCCATCTATTACTATACGTAAATTTTCTGAAGACCCTTATAAAGTAGAGGACCTGATAAATTTTGGAACTATGAGTTCAAAGATGGCTGAACTTCTAAAATACTGCGTAGAAGGACGTCTTAATATTGTGGTTTCAGGAGGTACCGGAAGCGGAAAAACAACCACATTGAATGTTCTTTCCTCATTCATACCTGATGATGAAAGAATAGTGACAATCGAAGATGCAGCTGAACTTCAACTTTCTCAGGAGCATGTTATCAGGCTGGAAACAAGACCTGCTAATGTTGAAGGCAGGGGACAGATCACTATAAGAGATTTGGTCAGAAATAGTTTGAGAATGCGTCCTGATCGGATCATCGTAGGAGAAGTACGTTCCGGAGAAGCATTAGATATGCTTCAGGCCATGAATACAGGACATGATGGCTCTCTTACTACAGGACATGCCAACTCTCCAAGAGATATGCTGTCAAGATTGGAAACTATGGCGCTTATGTCCGGCTTGAATTTACCTGTTAAAGCTATCCGTGATCAGATCTCCTCAGCTATTGATTTGATTATTCAGCAATCCAGACTTATGGATGGAAGCAGAAAAATTACCTATATAACAGAAGTTCAGGGAATGGAAGGAGATGTTATTATCCTCCAGGATATATACAGGTTTGAACAGAAAGGGCTGGACAGCAGGGGAAAGGTAAAGGGGGAATTTGTATCTACAGGCATTATGCCAAAGTTTATACAGAAACTAAAAGAGAAAGGCATAAATATACCGCTGGATATTTTGCGGCATACAAATAATGCGACCGTGTGAATCTGGTTATCACATATTATAGTTAAGCTTTAGGGGGTGGTTGAGATAGTATATGTTATTGCTACATTAATATTCCTAGCTTCATGGGCATTGACAAGTGCTGTCCTGTTTTTACTTTTTTACAGGGAAAAGCCTATTGATAAGCTAAAGCATTTTGACGAAGAGTATGTTTTTAATGAGAAACTTAAAAGTCACAAAAAGAACAAAATAAGCTTATTAAAATTAATATCAAATTCAATTCCTTATTTAAAACTAAATAAGAAACAGACTAAAAAACTCGAAATTGAATTGGTAAGGGCGGATTTGCCTATAACAGCAGAAGAGTTGTTGGTTATAAAGATATTTTCGTCGTCAGCTTTTGCATTTTTAGTCTATGCACTCTCAAAAAACTATATTACTGCAGTGATGTTATTTATTATAATCTGGAATACCCCTAAAATTTTTATAGCATATAGAAAGAAGGAGAGAATTAAGCTATTTGACAGTCAACTTAATGAGGGTATTACCATTATTTCAAATTCTCTTAAGGCGGGATATTCTTTTCTACAAGCAGTAGCAGTAGTAACGGAGGAAACAAAGGATCCGTTCTCAAAAGAATTTAAAAAACTATTGATAGAAATGAGTCTTGGCATTCCAGAAGAAGGTACATTTGCAAACCTGCTTTCTAGAATGGAATCGGAAGATCTCAGGCTTACAATAAATGCCATTTTGATTCAAAAGGATGTTGGAGGGAATTTATCCGAGGTATTGGATAATATTTCGGATACTATAAGAGAACGTCAAAAAATAAAAAATGAGCTAAAAACCTTAACAGCCCAAGGCAAACTATCCGGCGTTATTGTTACGCTTATTCCAATTTTTTTAGGTCTTATTATTTATGTGTTAAACAAGGAATATATTCTTCTTTTGTTTACCAGCACCGGTGGATTAGTGATGGTTGCTATTTCTATCCTTAATCAAATATTAGGATTATTTGTGATAAGAAAAATTGTTAATATTGATATATGAAGACGATGTATTTTTTTCTCATATTAGATTTATGTATGCAGGGAGGAGCGCAGATTTGTTATATATTGCAGTATTTGTTTGCTTTACATCAGTATTTATGTTTGCATATGGGGTATTGTACAGTTTAAATTATAGCAAAATACTTGTTGAAAATAGAGTAGAGCTTATTAAAAACCTTCATGACCCAAACCGGGAATATATTGAAAATACTTACTTAGCAGAAAGCTTGCTTACACATATTTATAATGTTTTTTGTAATTTCCTAATGGATGTGACTCCGGAATATAAGCTTGCTGTGCTTAATAAAAAGTTGGAAAAGGCAGGGCTGTTAATAAATGGAACAGTAGAAAAATGGTTATATGCTAAAAATATGATAATGTTAATTGCCTTTATTTTATCCAGTTTGTTATCATATATAATTGAACCAAGCATAGCAAAAGCTTTCATTATTGCAATAATCATAGTACTATTCGCCAATACATGTCTTAATTTTTATATTGCAAAAAGATTCGAAATGAGGAAGAAAAATATAATAAAGGATTTGCCATATACCCTGGACCTGATTACTGTAAGTGTTGAAGCAGGCGCATCATTTGATGGTGCCATTGCAAAGGTCATTAGTAATATAAGAGGAGAACTTTGTGATGAGTTTTCAAAATGCCTTAAAGAAATAAAGATGGGAATACAGCGAAAAGCAGCTCTTAAAAACATGAGTGAGCGCTGTGATGTTAAGGAACTCTCCATGCTTGTTAATTCACTTATTCAAGCAGATGAATTAGGAGTCAGTCTTGGGAGAGTATTAAGAATTGAAGCTGCAAACTTGAGAGAACACAGAAAGCAAATGGCAAGGGAAAAGGCTATGAAAGCACCCATTAAGATGCTATTTCCACTAATATTTTTCATTTTCCCGTCAATATTTATTATTATTTTAGGGCCAGCTGTAATAAGAATCTTCAGCATATTCAGATAATATAAAAAAGTATTTAAAGAGAATTACGAGGCATATTTGTGTATATTTAGGTGTTTTTATGTATATTTGAGGTGTATTTATGGTAGAAATATTAAAGTATAATTCAAAGGTTATTAAAAATGTATTAATTGCAGATACTTTTATAGAAAGATTCAAAGGTTATATGTTTCTTAGAGAGCCTCATTATGAGGCTATTATTATTAAGCCCTGCAATAGTATTCATACCTTCTTTATGAAATTCCCTATTGATGTCTTATTTGTTAATAATCACATGGAAATAATTAAAAAGATAGAGAGTCTTGAACGGGGAAAAATCATAACGCCGGTTAAGGAAGCTAAAATGGTTATAGAAGGTAAAGCAGGATTGTTCAAAGATTATCAAACAGGTAGTAAAATTGTTATTCTATACTAAAACAAGCTAATACAACTCATGATTTGTAATTCCTCATTAGTTGTTTCAAATCGCAATTTACAGAGATTTTGACAAAAAGAATAAAAAAAGATTAAAAAACTTAAAAATAATAGAATAAATTGTTATACTGTTGAAAAAAATGCCGATATACAAAATATGCAATAAATTAAAGTAAATAGGTCAAGTTACAAAAAGGCTAAATAGTGAGTATTTATGCCATAATAATCTAAACATTATATGTATAAAATAAAAGATAATACAAGTATTGTAAAATAAAATAATATAATGTATAATAGTTGTAAATTTTACAAAATTATAAATATAGGGGGCAAATTACATGTATACAAAAACTTTGGAAAGAAAACTGTCAATAAAAAATAGTACTGGTGATTCTCAATATGAGATTCCCATAGAGCTTGAATACTATTTACTTGAAAGTCACAGTGATTATTATAATGGGCTTGAAGGCGAAAAAGTTTATGGGATAGGGATACTTAAAAAACTAGATGAAGCATGTTGTGAAGAGAGTGCTGTAAAAAACTTTTTTTGCAGTAGTAATGAAGCAAAGGAAATTGTTGAAAAACTGGCAGACAATGAAGTAACTCCCATGTCTCTTACTTACATACTGGATGACTTGCTTGAGACTGATACTTAGAACATCACTCTTAGTGCTTAAGACTCAAGACTTAGGACTTAAGACTTAAGTCTTAACACTGAAATTTAAGACTAAGACTAAGACTAAGACTTAAGCCTTAGAACTTGAAAATTTTAACTTGATGATACCTGCATATATCTCTTATGGAAAATACATAACATAGTAAATGCTGTATAGGATTTCGTAAATTTTATGAAGGGCTATACAGCATAACCTTAAAATCTATTCTTTATACTGCTCTTTTTGCTATTTCTTAAGACCCTTTAAGAGAGTTTTTTTATTTGCATCTTAATTCTTATCTTTGCATTAATCTTCATAATTAAAATATCACTGGAAAAATTCAATTACTTTGGAACTAAATATACATTTAACTAATAAATTAATAAGAGAACTATTATGTAAATGAGGTGTTTTTATGAATATTCATACTGTGGGGGTTGGCGAATCGCTTTGGCTAATATCCCAAAGATACAATATACCTTATCAAAGTATTGCAGCAGCTAATGCAATACCACCACCGTACAATCTTGTAGTTGGACAAAGCTTGTTTATCCCTCAGGCAATGCAGACGCATGTTGTAAGAAGAGGTGAATCTTTATGGTCTATAGCACGATTGTACAATTCATCTGTAGAGACCATCAGAAGTGTGAACAATATTCCGGAATCTGGAATAATTTACCCCGGGCAAGTGCTTGTAATTCCTGTGCAGTCCAAACAATATGGGCAAATCCAGGTTAATGCTTATATTGAACCTACAGGGAATACTACAGTTGATTTAAATAATCTTGAAGAAGAAGCAGCACCCCATCTAACTTATCTTAGCATTTTTAGTTACAGGGTTCTGGAAAATGGCAGTTTGATACCTCCTCAAAATGATAATGAACTGATAGCAGCAGCAAAAAGCAGAGGAATCGCTTTATTAATGGTTATAACAAACTTCCGCGGCGGAACTTTTGATACAGCTCTTGCTGATGTTATATTGAAAGATACAGGCACACAGGATGTATTAATATCAAATATACTTTCTACTATGAAACAAAAGGGATTTACAGGACTTAATATTGACTTTGAAAGAGTTCCACCTGAAGATAGGGATTTGTATACGGAATTTGTGAAAAAGGTACGTGATAGGATCAAACCTGAAGGTTACAATATCTCTGTAGCTCTTGCACCTAAAACATCAGCCACGCAAGTTGGAGCCTGGTATGAGGCCCACGATTATGGAGGGCTGGGCTCTGTAGCCGACTTTGCGATATTGATGACATACGAATGGGGTTGGTCTGGAGGACCACCTTTACCAGTTGCTCCAATTAATGAGGTAAGAAAAGTTTTGGATTATGCGGTTTCGGTAATTCCAAGGAATAAAATTATGATGGGGATACCCCTTTACGGATATGATTGGGTACTTCCTTACAATCCTAAGAATCAATTCGCAAGACGTATAAGTCCCCTTCAGGCAGTTGAAAGAGCACTGCAATTTGGATCGCGTATACAGTATGATACTGTTGCCCAGTCACCGTTTTACAGGTATTATGATGCTAATGGTACAGAGCATATTGTATGGTTTGAAGATTCAAGAAGCATATATGCTAAATTCAGGATGGTTCATGAATATAACTTACTTGGTATAAGTTATTGGGTCCTTGGAAGCAGATTTCCGCAAAATTGGCTTATACTAGAAGACTTATTTAATGTACAGAAATTGATATAGGTAAACAGGGGCATTTCCCAGCTAAATGGGGACGTTCCACAAAAACAAAAAATGTCCCCATATATATGGGCGCATTTACTTCCTATGATACAAAATATGGCAGCAAACGATTTTCCAAGTATAAAATTTGAACAAAGTTTACGGATTGTTATGTTTAAGGTAAGGGAAAATTCGTAATTCACGACACGGATGTCGTGAGCCGTCACCTGAATCATGGATGATGAATGTGACGGGTAGAATTTTTCTGTAGACTTAAACGCTACAATCCGTTGCTGAAGTGAATATTATACATGGAAATCGCTTCTTGCCATATTTCCCCTCAAATATAGAAAATGTAGAAAATGCACCGATAAATATAAATTGTATTGCAAAAAGCTTCTCGAGGTAGTAAAATTAATTTATATATTTATACAATAAATAAATTAATTGATTAATAACAAGAGCATAATGTACAATAAGACACGGGAGGTTGCTAATATGGGTAAATTCAAGGTAGGCCTCGTAGGTATAGGCAGAGGCACTGCATATGGTCACATCTTTGCAAATAATCCAAAAACAGAAGTAACAGCGCTATGTGATATTAATGAAGAAAGCCTTGCAGCAAGTGGTAAAAGCTTTGAACTGCATGACAATCAATTATTTAGCAGCTATGATGACTTCATAAATGCAGATTTCGATATAGCTGTTATTGGAACTCCAATACCTGACCACACTGAGCAGGTTATAAAGGCGTTGGAGAGCAAAAAACATGTATTGTGTGAAGTTACAGCAGCGAATACTATTGAAGGTTGTCAGCAGATTGTTGATGCTGTAAAAAAATCTGATAGGAAGTATATGCTTGCAGAAAATTGCAATTACATGCATTTTGTAATGCAGTGGAAAAAGATGGTCGATGAAGGTAAAATAGGCAAAATCGTATATGCTGAAGCAGAATATGTACATGAAATCCGAGGACGTGTTTTAGATTCCAGTACCAATGAGAAGAAATGGCGTGCTGAAAGAGCACCTATTCACTACTGTTCCCACAGCTTGGGTCCAATATTGCATTTGATGGATGATTACATTGTCAGAGGTACCTGCATGGGTAAGGATGTAAATATAATACCCAATGTAGGAGTAGGGGCAATTGATTATCAGGTAGCATTGTTTGAGACAAGCAAGGGAGCAGTAATAAAAGTTTTAAGGAGTTCAGTCCTTTCTAGAAAACCTCCATTATGTCATTATGAATTATATGGCACAAAGGGCTTTATAGAAAATGGTTATGATAGCTATGATAATGAAGGCCGTACTTATTTTGAAGGTGAAGATGAAACTTCAAAACCGCAGGTTTGGACTTCATCAGATCCTGATGCTCCTGAAGCTGCCAGGCTGGGGGGACATGGTACATCCGAATTCTATATTGTAAGAGATTTTATAGAATCAATTGAAAATGATACTACACCACCTATTGATATTGTTAAGGCTATGGATATGACCGTTCCAGGAATTATAGCCCATGAAGCGGCGATGAAGGGCAATGTTTGGCTGGATGTTCCAAGATTGGGTTTATAATAGGATAGTTTTGAGTTTATAATAGAATAGTTTTGAGTTTTTGAATATAAAAAAAATAATTAATATATTGGAGGATAATATTAATATGTTAGCTGGCGTCGGTAAAAGAATAATTACACCCAGTGCTGGTGTTGATTTGGCAGGATTTGGACGGTTGGACAGAAAAAATATTGGCGTCCATGATGATTTGTATGTTAATGCCCTTGCTTTACAACAAGACGAGAAACGTACACTCATTATCTGTGCAGATATTATAGGATTTGGATTTGATCTTACACAGAAAATAAAAAAAGATATAAATTGCAAATATGGCTTCAATGAGGATGAAATATTATTAAGTGCATCTCATACCCACAGCGGTCCACAAACCCTTGAAAACATGCTGGTTACATTAGGGAAATGGAATGAGGATTATATTGGGCATTTTCTCAGTTGTGTGATGTCATCAGTAGAATCTGCTCTTAAGTCCATGGAAGAGGTAGATATTTATTTAGGAAAGACACAATGCAATATTGGTATAAATAGAAGGCTTATAAAGGATGGTAAGGCAAATTTCCAGCCTAATGAGGAAGGCGCAGCAGACAAAAGTGTTACAGTTTTAAAGCTTATGAAAGGTGACACAACAAAAGCTGTTCTTTTCAGTTATGCGTGCCACCCAAGCACAATTGGTGATGATTTTGTAAGTGCAGATTACCCGGGAGTAGCAAAGAAGGTAGTTGAATATGATCTGGGTAAGGGTGCAGTTGCTCTCTTTATGCAGGAATGTTGTGGAAATATAAGGGTTAGGACAATAAAGGGTAATGATTTCAGAGGCGGAACATGGAAGGATGTACGTGAATTTGGAATCGAATTGGGGGCAGCAGTTTCTAAATTATGTAGTGGGGAAAATGGAGAAATGAAAAAATTAGATAAAAATGACCTTAAAATATCAACAGCAATCATGCACATGCAGCTGCCTACAAGAGGGAAACCACAGAAGGAGGGCCTGGAAAAGGTTAAGAACAGCGGAAATATCCATGAACAACTTTGGGCTGAAAGAATGTTGAATGATTATGCTAATCTTAACGATACTGTCCCATTTACAATACAAAGAATTGCATTAAACAATGATTTTTCTATAATTGCCATGAGTGGTGAAGTATGTGTAGAATATGGATTGTATCTAAAAAATATGGATGCCGGTAAAACTATTATTTCTGCTGCATACAGCAATGGTGTTTCGGGTTATATACCAACAGAAGAGATGTTTGAACAAGGC
>DAOSDD010000050.1:0-21803 GCA_035362115.1 Clostridiales bacterium
TCTCATAAGTTCTACGCCATCTTCTGCAGGACTTATGCATTTAGTACCATTGGCGACGCAATCTATAAAGTGGGCAATTTCTCCCTCAAACAGCCCTTCAAAACTTAATTCAGTATTGAAAGCCGGAGTAACATCCACCAGATAATCATTTTGTTCAGTATAGAACTCCAGTTTAGGATCAAGTTTTGCTCCTGCTTTTGTACCAAAAAGCTCTATATTGCCTGAATTGGTTTTGGTATTCAAGCTGAAACTGGTTTCTACAGTTAATGCTGCTCCGTTATCAAATTTAATTATGGCAACAGCCAGGTCTTCAACATCAAAAATATTGGCCCCGCTTTTATCTGATGAAGTATAGCCGCCACGCTTTTTAATATTCGTTCTTGATCCAAGCTTGTCAAAGGTTACTCCTGTTACTGCAACTGCTTTTGGCAAGCCCATAAGATAACGCACAAGGTCTATAACATGCACGCCCAAATCAATAAGAGGTCCACCGCCTGAACGTTTGCTGTCTCCGAACCAGCCCCCAGGGTAACCTGCTCTTCTAAGATAAGTCGCTTTTGAATAGTATATATCACCCATCATTCCGTTATCTATGAAGTCTTTTAGTACTTTGCAATCATTACCATATCTTCTTACAAACCCTATCATTAGAAGCTTTCCGGCTTCCTTAGCAGCTTTCTCCATTTCTAGAGCCTGCTTTGTATTCATTGCCATAGGTTTTTCACATAATACATGCTTTCCTGCCTTTAATGCGGCAATTGCTGCAGAAGCATGTTCACTGTTCCATGTGCAAACACTCACAGCATCCAGTTCTTTTAGTTTAAGCATTTCATTATAATCAGTAAAAACATGCTTGATATTGTTTTTCTCCGCACATTTCTTTACCTTTTCTTCATCTATATCGCAAGCAGCATAAAGTTCAACATTGTCAAGCGCTTTATATCCATTAATATGTACACTGCTAATACTACCGGTACCTATAATTCCAACCTTGATCTTGTCCATTATAAAAATCCTCCAGTATTATATGATATCATTTGTACTGTTATTCATAACACTTCTTTAGCCTTTGAGTAAACTGATATTTTTATTCAAAAAATCAACTGCCAGTCTGATATCCTTCTCAGGATTTTCTCCAACTTCTCTTTCTATAGTAAGGAAACTATTATATCCTATAGAAGATAAAGCTTTTAGATATTCCGGAAAGTTCACACTTCCTTCACCAAGAGGAACTTCTTTAAAAGCAGCACCCTGTTGAATTTCATCTTCTATCATTCCATAAATAACTTCAGGATTACCTTTTCTCAGCATTATACCATCTTTGGCATGAGTATGTACTATATAATCTTTAAGGTTATAAACAGCCTGCACAGGGTCATCACCTGTTACCATAACCAGGTTTGCGGGATCGAGATTAACTCTTACACCCCTTGAACTGAGACTATCAAGAAATTTTTTCAAAACAGCTGATGTTTCAGGCCCTGTTTCGATAGCAAAATATGCTCCCACATTGTCTCCATATTCGCCTAATTGTTCACAGGCTTCCTGTAGTATGGACCATCTGGGATGATTGGAGTCTTCAGGTACTACGCCTATGTGAGTAGTAACTACACTGGTGTTTAAGTCTTTTGCAAGGTCCATAATTCTTTTTGATTTTTCAATACGGCGTGGGTTGTTTTCCCTGTCTGCAAATCCTTCGCCCAGATCCCCGCAAAGTGCGGATATTACCAATCCATTTGATGTTACATAGTCCAGGAATTCTTTTCTTTCTTTTGCACTAAGATTTTCCGGAGCCATAGGTCCTCTTGTTGTATAAACCTGTATTCCGTCAGCACCAACTTCTTTGGCTTTTTTTACAGCATCTTTAATGCTAATCCTAAATGAATCAACAATTACTCCAATTTTAAAATCTGCCACTTAAGACCACCTTACCTTTCATTAACAAATTAGTTTACATTAACTTTATTGAATATTAGCTACTAATCAACTACTAATGGAAAAAACAATATATATCTTTACTCATATTATATTTTTATAGCACAAATTGTCAAGACTTAATGGAAGATATGGATGTATTCATCAAAACTGAATATTCGGGAGGAAATTTCTTCCTATTATACAATATATATAGAAAATGCGCCCATAAATATACGGACGCATTTTTCTCCTACTCGTTTTCATTCTACTCGTTACGTATGGCTTCCAGAGGACTCAATCTCATAGCTCTTGTTGCAGGATATGCTCCGGAAACTATTCCTACAATTGAAGCAAAGCCAACAGCAACCAATGCCAGCCATAACGGAATTATTGAAATATGAGATGGTGGTGCACCCTGCATGCTCCATCCGGTATCGAGAAAGCTTATACCAGCCTTGTTTAAGAGAAAGGAGGTAAGATAGCTGAATCCTATACCTGCCAATCCCCCAAGAAAACCGATCATTGCTGATTCCAGCAAAAATACCCTTCTTATATCACCAAGTACACATCCAAGTACTTTCATAATTCCGATTTCTCTTGTTCTTTCATAAATAGACATAACCATTGTATTGGTTATTCCTATAGCTGCTATGAACAAAGCAACAGCACCAATAGCACCAAGTATTGTACGTATGGTTTTTGTTGCATCTAGCATCTGTCTCAATATATCAGTCAGACTGTATGCACCAAAACCCATTTCCTTTATAGCTGCCTGGATTCGTTCAACATCCTTTAAATCCTTAACTTTAACCATTGCTCTTTCATAACCACTCTTGTTATTATTAGAAACACCGTATTGTATTCTTCCTGAATTTTGATTATTTCTGCTATTTGCCTGTATTAGCTTCTTCAAGTGCTCAACATTCATATATGCAGAGTAATCTTTTTCATTCTGTCCCGGTTCCAGTAAACCTACAACTTCAATATTCTGGCCCTTATTTCTGTCACGCAAACTTCTGTTTCCTGTATTGTTGGGTTTATCGCTCCATCCCATATCAAAGGAAATAGTTATTTTGTCATTGAAAACATCAATATTAGGCTGCTCTCTGTTATACCAGTTACGAGACTTTGGATCATAAAATGTATCTTTTATGTTGCTTCCAAAAACTACTGAATTACTATCATTTTCATTAAGAATACGGCCCTGCTGCAGCTTAAAACCGAAAGCATCCATTGAACCCGCATTTATACCCACCAACTGCATATGAGAAATATATTTCCCGGATTCGAATTTAATGTATGTGGTAAGAAGAGGAGTAACTGCTTCTACTCCATCTATCGCTGCAATTTTGGCAAGTATTTTATCATCCAGGGTTTGGTTTTGCTGTCTGCTTGATCTGGTAGAAACCGCCTTTTCTTCCATTTCAGGGTAATAATAAGTGTCGATATTAATAATATTAAGACTCCCCATCATGCTTACCTGTTGTTTGAAGCTCTCATTCATACCTATACCAAGTGATAGCATAACAATGATAGATGCTGTGCCTACAATAACACCCAGTACTGTAAGTATTGTCCTTACCTTTCTCCGCCATAGATTTTTAAAGGCCATTCCAATAAGGTCCAGACTATTCATCGAACATCATGCCCGCCTTTCTTATCCGTCTCTTTCTGAGTATAATTATTAAAATGATTACAATAATTATGAGAGCACCAGCTGCTATACCAATGTTTAAAGGAGTTAGAAGTTTCTTCTGCTGCGGTCCCTCCGGCATCATTTCACCTGGAAATTCCTTTCCCGGCTCACCGTTTTCGGAAGGCATTGGCGGCATCTCCATTGCCCTTACATTAAGTTTAATCTCTTTCCTTATTTCATTCTTTTTTCCTGATTCGTCTTCATATGAAAACAATACATTGCCTGCAATTTCTCCTGTAGCTGTTGGAGTAACCATGCTTTCAAAATAGTCGCTTCTTCCTGGTTCAAAATTACCTACAAAGTAATTTGCATTTTCACTTTTTAGGCCTTCTCCCTCAATACTTACCATAAGATTGAAGAGGGTGCTTTTACCCATATTAAAGAAATCCATAAATATTGGAATCGGCTGGCCCTCCATAGTATCAGGGGGCATCTGCAATTGTCCCATAGAAAGTCTTTGCTCCTGCTTGACAGGTATACTTATTTCTTCTGCTGCAGTGTATTGGTTACCATTTCCATCCTCATATTCAAAATTAAGGTTTAGTATATGGGACTTGGCAGGAGCATCGGATTTAGTAAACAGTTCAACATCCCTTGCAACTGCTTCTTGTATTCCCATGTTTTCGATGAAGAATGTATTGCTGCTGCTGGTTGGTATGAACACGCCTTCCTTGGCAGAAAATGTTACTTTAACGTTTCTAATGGGTACTATTTTGCTTGTATTAAGGAAAGACAGCTTAAGCTTAAAATTCTCACCGGCTTTAACCTCTTCTGGTTCGAATGTATACATACTAATTATTATTTTTGGTACTGTCTTTACATCCTTATCCTTTTCATCTTCCTTCTTCTCAACATATACACCTGCATATCTGGTAAGAGTGTACTTCTCTGTTTTACTGCCTGCACTATCTGATTTATCATCTTTTTTATCTTCATATTCTACATTAATTGTAACTAAATAGTTTTTAGTTATTGCAGTTTTGTTTGCATATAAATTAAAGCTCAAATTTTTTGATTCCCCCTTGTTAAGGGCATCAACAACTACAGTACCGGCAGATATGGGCAGTATACCATCTTCACAGCTAAGAGTTACTTTTACATTATGAGCAGTATCATCACCCATATTGTCTAAAGTAAAACCTATATTAAAATCTTTTCCTGCTTCAACCTTCTCTTTTGGAAAGACTAAATCCTTCAATATTAACTCAGGTTTTGAATCATCTATATCCTCTTTAGTTTCTTGAACCATAACAAAAAACTGATATTCTTCGGAATAGGTTTTCCCCATACTGTCTTTGTATTCTACATTAGCTTGAAGAGTGGCATTATTTCCCTTAAATTTATCTGATATATAAAGGAAATAATCAACATCCTGGGTTTTCTGGCCTTCAATTTCAGATATATACTTGGTATCGGCAGATTTTACTACTGATATCCCATCATTACTTAAGCCTTTAATTGATACTTTGACATCTTTTGCTGAAATACTCCCTTGGTTTTTAAACTTCAAAGTAAGGCTTGCTATACTGCCTGGCTTTGGATATTCACCATTATTACTGTAAGTTTGGAACCTCTCCAATATAATTTTAGGAGGAACCTTGTTGTTTACAACTTTTATATATATAGTCTCACTTGATGAGAAACTGTCTCTATAAGGATTCTGGTACTGGTAATTTAGTTTTACAGGATAAATTCCTCCAGCTATATCAGACTTGACTCCAATATTAAATACAACACTTTCCTCTTTATTGGACACAAGGCTCTTTAAAGTTGAAGAGAGATTAACCTGGTTAAAAGTAAAAGGCAGTGAACTAACATCACTGGTGTCAATAGACACAATAATATCTTTTGCCTCGGTAGCTCCTGCATTAACTATAGGCAATGTAAGTGATACATCATCTCCTGCATTAACCACAGGCATTTGCAAACCAGACTTTACTTTAATATCAGGTTTGTATTTTGTGGTGTCGGTTGGTGTATTATCAACGGGTTTTGTATTTGCTATAATAAACTTCTGAACAGTAAGTGTAGTCCCGATATCATTATTATACTTACAATACATACCTAACTTAAAACTATCATCAGCTCCATTATAAGACATATTAACATTTATTGGATATGTACTATTCTTTTTTATAGTTCCCTTTACAGGTATATTCCAGTCGGAACCTGCCGGAACAAGCGAATCATAAGGAACGATACATAAAATTAAATCATCAATGTCAGCACCGGAATTATTTGTAACCTTAGCTGTTACCTGAAATCTTTCTCCTTTTTGAACTACTTCCGGTACTTCAATTTCTAATGTAACATCATTATCTCCTGCTTTTACTTCTTTAATTGCAATACCTGGAACTGCAATTAACGACATCATCTGCAACGCAACCAGCAAGCAGGCAAGAATAACTCTAATACCTCTGCTGCCTAATCTAAACCTTGATCTGTTGTTATTTAATCTGCTGCTTATTCTACTATCCGCTGTATAATCCGGATTTTTACCATCATTTTTGTTCAGGTCTGTCATATTGTTCTCCCTATCAATTTGCACTTTTAGCTTCAATTTTATCAATCCTTCCATCTCTAATATAAAATATTCTATCCGCGTACCCTGCAATTTCAATATCATGGGTAACGATTATCAGGGTTTGGTTGTTCTCTCTTGCCATAGTAGTTATAAGGTCCATGACTTCTTTAGTTGTTTTGGTGTCAAGATTGCCTGTAAGCTCATCGGCAAAAACGATCTCCGGCTTGCCCACAAATGCTCTTGCTATACCAACCCTTTGCTGCTGCCCGCCGCTCATTTGTGTTGGTTTATGCTTCAAGTGAGTTTCCAGCCCTACATCCTTCAACATTTTTCTTGCTCTTTTATCTCTTTTTGCTTTTGGAATGCCTCTAAACGTTAACGGGAGACTCACATTTTCCAGGGCAGTTAAAGTTGGTATAAGGTTATAAGACTGAAAAACAAAACCTATATAATCCTGCCTGAATTTTGTCAGTTTCCTCTCATTCAGCTTCTGCATTTCATTGTCTTTGATAATAATACGACCTTTTGTGGGTTTTTCCAGACCCGCCATAAGATTCAAAAGCGTAGATTTCCCTGAGCCTGAAGTGCCAAGAAAACAACATATTTCACCTTTTGATATGTTAAGGCTGACATTATCCAATGCAATAACTTTTTCATTGCCAATTCTATATATCTTGCTAACATCCTGCAATATTATTATACTTTCCAAATACTTTCACACCCCCTCCACATAACTATTCTATTAAAATATTTGTTCAAATTTGTTAAAAATTTATTAAAATCAATAAATGAAAACTTGACCTCAAAGTACTTAGACGTAACATATATTGATATTGTTTCAATTTTAGGGAAATTTTTGTGAATAATAAAATAAGTATGGCATCACATCATACTCATTTAATGCAGGTTAAAGCACATTTGAATTACAGACATGGACTAAGATGATTTTTCTACATAATCAGTCAGCTTAGCCATAAATTTCACTTTTTGCATTCATATAGCTTTCATATGTATTATTATCAAAGCAAACGATGAACACCCTTGATATACTATTATTGCTTTCCAGGAAATTATATATTTCGTTTACTGCAATTCTTGCAGCTCTGTTTACCGGGAACCCATATGCTCCCGTGCTTATTGACGGGAAGGCTATTGTTTTTACACCTTTTTGTGAAGCAAGCTTCAAGGAGTTTCTGTAACACTTTGCCAAAAGTTCATCTTCACCATTATTTCCGCCTGACCACACAGGTCCCACAGTATGGATAACATATCCAGCAGGCAAATCATAGCCTTGTGTAATTTTAGCCTCACTGGTTTCACATCCACCTAGATTACGGCACTCTTCAAGAAGCCCTGGGCCTGCTGCACGGTGAATAGCTCCATCTACACCTCCGCCTCCAAGCAAGGTATTATTTGCAGCATTCACTATAGCTTCCACATCAACCCGTGTTATGTCACCTTCAATAATAATTAATTTTCCCATAATCTCTCCTAATAATTTGTATATACTCGGCTGAAAACCTCCATCCTTGTTACTTTGGTTTTTTTAATTTCAAGACTGGTTTACCTAAATAGCCGGCAATTTTAAACATGTCTGTACTAATATTTCTATAGTAATATTTCTATAATAATATTATATTTTTATACTTTTCTACTTTCTACTTTTATCCCTTGATTCTTTCAATAAGCTTAATAGTATAAATGATAATTGGTTGGTGTATCATATAAATAATCAATGTATGCCTTCCCACCCAGCTTATTATATTATCTTTCAATGTAAATTTAAATACGCTGTTTCTATCCTTATATAATACTTTACCAAGTACAATACCATATATAAATATGCCAAGCCATGGTATAAGCGGATAATAATCGGCGGATACAAATTTATTACTTGTTATTCCGAATATAAAAAAATAGTCAAAATCCAGAGTAATATGTTTAATAAGATTTCCCAATATCATTATAATTGTTCCCAATGCTAAAAGCAAATTTGTATTCAGCCTTGAAAGCAAAGGAAACAATAATATACTTACTCCCAAAAAATGCAATACTCCGAATTTAATACCCATATCCACATTATATAAATGAGTGGCGACTGTAATAAGCATAGCCAGGCCAAGTATCTTAAGCCCTCTTTTAATATTATTTCTGCTTAATGTACAGCTTATACCTGAAAGAACAATAAACAGAGTACCTGCAGTTCTTCCCGTCAAGGCATTAAATCCTTTAGTATAATCAATATTATAACCAAATATATCCTTCAAATTAAAAACAATATGGAAATAAATCATTAAAATTAATGCCACACCTCTAAAAAAGTCTATTTCCCATATTCTCCCGCTACGTATTTCGTTTTTTTTCTCTTCATTACTTTGAATAGCAACACTTTGCAATCCAATAGTCAATAAAACCCCTCCACACCAAGTGTATTTATTATGTTTAAAGAAATAATGCTGATTGATACAAAACACAACTATGTGCTATACTAGCATTATATATTAAAGTACCAAATATAACAACACAAATGATAATAGCATAAATGTGATATAAATGTGGAGGTTATTTATGATAATTATAGGAGAAAAAATTAACAGTACCATTAAATCTGTAAGAGATGCTATAGAAAAACATGATTCACTTTTTATACAGGATCTTGCTGAAAAGCAGTGCAAGGCTGGTGCAAACTATATTGATGTTAATGCTGGTATGTTTTATGATAATGAACCAGAAAATCTTGAATGGCTTGTTAAAACTGTACAGGAAGGAACAGATGCACCGATGGCTTTTGATTCACCCAATCCGGCAGCTCTGGAGAAGGCTCTTAAAGTGAACAAAAACGGCAAACCGATTATTAATTCCATTACGGATGAAAAAGAAAGATATGAATCAATTCTTCCACTGATATTGGAATATAATACTTCAGTTATAGCCCTTTGTATGGATGATAGCGGTATGCCAGAAACTATTGAAGATAGATTCCTTGTTGCAGAAAGGCTGATTGATAAATTAACATCAAAGGGTGTCAATCCTTGTGATATTTATATAGACCCTATGGTAAGACCTATAGGTACAGGTTCTCACTATGGAATAACAGCTATTGAAACTATTAGGATTGTTAAAAGTAAATACCCTGAAGTACATATTGCCTGTGGACTTAGTAATATATCCTTTGGGCTTCCAGGCAGAAAAGTATTTAATCAGGCATTTTTGATAGCTGCAATGACAGCAGGTCTTGACGGGGCAATACTTGACCCCCTTGATAAAAAACTTATGACATTCCTATATGCAACTGAAGCACTTCTTGGTCAAGACGAATTTTGCATGAATTTTTTAACAAAATATAGAGAAGGGGTACTTGATATTTAGTTATGAAGGTTTTAGGTATAGTGACCGAATACAATCCGTTTCACAACGGGCACCTTTACCATTTGCTTAAATCCAGGGAGGTTACATCGGCAGATTATACAGTAGCTGTTATGAGCGGTAATTTTGTCCAGAGAGGTGAGCCCGCTATTGTTAATAAGTGGGCTCGTTCTTCTATGGCACTATCATCAGGTGTAGATTTGGTTATAGAACTGCCTGTAATATACGCCACTGCAAGCGCTGAGTTTTTTTCCTGGGGTGCTGTAAAGTTGCTGGATAGCCTTGGCATAACAGACTGTATATGCTTCGGTAGTGAATCGGGAGAAATGGAGCCACTTAACCTAATTGCAGAAATATTGGCAAATGAGCCTGAAGAGTATAAAAAGTTGTTGAAAACCTGTTTGAATATGGGATTATCCTTTCCAGCTGCAAGAGCAAAAGCCTTGAAAGAATATGATAATTCACTGGCAGCAGACCAAATATTGAGATATTCAAATAATATACTCGCAATTGAATACCTTAAAGCCTTGAAAAAACTTAACAGCAGGATTGAGCCTTTTACTATAAAGCGGAAATCTAATTTGTACACAGAAGAAAATCTTACAGGTGAATTTTCAAGTGCAAAAGCAATAAGAAAATGTGTATCTGAAGGGGTAGATAACAGTATTCTTTTAGACAATTGCCTCATTAAAAATACGATTCCATCAGAGAGCGCCGAAATTCTTAATACAGAATTCATGAATGGAAGAGGCCCGGTATTATTTAATGATTTTGAGAATATTATCCTTGCATCTTTGCGAAAGAATAGCCTTGATTGGATAAAATTATACCCGTATATTACTGAAGGTCTTGAAAATAGAATTAAAAATGCAGCTAAAAGCTCTGGCTCTTTACAAGAACTTATTAATAACATATGTTCTAAACGTTATACAATAACTCGTGTCCAGAGAATCATTACAAGTTTTCTCCTGAACATAACGCAACAGGAATTTGAAAGGTTCAATATTTATGGAGGGCCCCAATATATCCGGGTTCTTGGCTTTAACGAAAAAGGAACACAGCTGCTGTCTGAAATAAACAAGAATGCCTGTCTGCCCGTAATAACTAAAACTGCAGACTTTACAAGAACTTGTAATATTCTGCTAAGAAGAATGCTTGAAATTGAAGCCCTCGCAACCGATATTTATGTATTGGGGTATTGTAATCCCGATTTTAGGACAGGCGGCCAGGAATATACCCAGAACCCTGTAAGGATGCTTAACAAGGGTAGTTCTGCAGTTAATAAATAAAAAAGTACAAAAAACATTAAATATTTTCAATACCTCGATAGTATTTAATAGTAGTATATTTAATAGTAGTATATTTAATAATAAATCAATTTTGTTATTATAAATAGTAAACACCAAGTAAAATGTAAATGAGTGATGTGAACAACAATATGGATAATGATTTTGTTATTGGCGATATTGAATTTAATATTGATAGAGCAATACAAGCTGTCAACGCCTACAGTCATTCCACAGGTATCAGATGTATCATAATTGATTCCAAAGGTAAAACCCTTTATGAGAAATGTGTTGATATGACCGGATGTCTGTTCTGTAAAAAAGCAGAAGATTTGTTGGGAGAACATCAGAGTTGTACAAATGCTCATTTATACGGTAGTTACCAAGCTGAAAGATTTGGCGGCAAATATGTATTTTTTTGTCCTATGGGTCTTGTTCACTGGGTTTCTCCAATTACAAAAAACAACATTTTAAAGGGCGCGGTGTTGGCAGGACCCGTCCAGATGGTTGAGCCCGAGGAATTTCTTATTGAAGATATCCTGAGGAAAAATAATATTAAAGAGGAAGATATTAATGCTATAAAAGAAAGTGTACATGATATACCTGTAATAAAAACGGAAGTTGTAAACAGCATGTCGGAAATATTATACATTGTAGCTGCCTATATATCGAATGTCCAGCCTTCAAAATATCTTGAAGAAATAGAAGCGCTTGAACAGCAATCAGACATTTCGGAATATATTCATTATATTAAGACTTTCGGTGGTGACAGTAGTGAGCTGAACAGCTACCCAATCGAAAAGGAAAAAGAGCTTCTAATGCTTATTTCTATCGGCGATAAAGCCGGATCACAAAAAATTCTGAATGAAATATTCGGACACATTTTTTTCTCTACAGGAGGAAATTTTGAAGTTATAAAAGCCAGAGTATTGGAGCTTACCGTACTTCTTTCCAGGGCAGCTCTCGAAGGTGGAGCTGATGCAGAGCAGATCTTCGGCCTTAATTATATATACTTGAATGAAATTCACAGTTTTAGCACTGTTGAAGAATTAACATACTGGCTGTCAAACATTATGATGAGATTCACAGATTGTGTGTTTACACTTGCAGGGGTTAAGCATGTTGATGTAATCTACCGGGCAATTGAATACATAAAAAGAAGTTACATGAAGAAAGTTACACTCGAGGAAGTAGCCTCATATGTGTACCTTAGTCCCGCTTATTTTAGTAAAATTTTTAAAGAAGAAATGAAAACAAATTTTAACAGCTATCTCAACCATATTAGAATTGAAATGGCCAAAAAGCTTCTTTTGGATGATACAATATCGTTAGTTGATGTATCCAACGTTGTTGGGTATGAGGACCAAAGCTATTTTTCCAAAGTTTTCAAAAGGATGGTTGGAGTAAGCCCTGGAAAATATAGGGAGGCAAGAGGTAAAATATAATTTTTTATGTTGACTAGTTAACTTATAATCTTGATTGAATGCGGATAAGACGGTATTATGAACTTGAATACAATATAACTTACAATAATATAACAAAACTAATCAAGGAGGCATTAAACATGAGTGTTTTAAATGAAATTTCCCAAAATCTGCAGCTGGGTAAAGCTAAGAATGTAAAAGAATTGGTGCAAAGAGCTGTTGATGAAGGTATTGATGTTAAACTAATTCTTGAAGAAGGGCTTTTATCAGGTATGAGCATTATCGGGGAGAAGTTTAAAAACAATGAGGTATATGTTCCTGATGTGCTTATTGCTGCAAGGGCTATGAATGCTGGTACCGAAATCTTAAAACCACTTTTGGCATCCAGCGGAATTAAGGCTAAAGGTAAAGTTGTAATTGGTACTGTAAAGGGTGACCTGCATGACATAGGAAAGAATCTGGTAAGAATGATGATGGAAGGTCAGGGTCTTGAAGTTATTGATCTGGGAATTGATGTATCCGCAGAGAAATTTGTAAAATCTGCAATGGAAAACGAAGCTGGAATTATAGCTTGCTCTGCTCTCCTCACAACCACTATGGGCGAAATGAAAAATGTTGTTGAAGAAGCTAAAAAGGTTGGAATACGAGATAACATTACTATTATGGTAGGCGGTGCTCCTGTAAATGAAAACTTCTGTAAAAGCATAGGAGCTGATATATATACTCCTGATGCAGCATCAGCGGCTGAGGAAGCAGCTAAGGTTTTCGCAGCAAAATAAATTCAGTAAGATAGGTGTTAGAAACTGGAGTGGAGGCTAGAAGCTGCCAGACAGCAGGTTAGGTGTTAGGTAGAGACCAATCTCTAACATCTAGCATCTAACCTCCCACTCTGCATCTCTAACCTCCCACTATCCACTATCCACTATCCACTATCCACTATCCACTATCCACTACCCGCTATCCACTACCCATATCCCAATAAACATCTAACATCTATATCTCCATTATTATCGGTAGAATCATAGGCTTTCTTTTTGTCTTTTCATAAAGAAAATTCCTTAAATCATCTTTAATTATGTTTTTCACTGTAGACCAATCGGTTTTTTTCTTGTCATCACATTTTAGAAGAGCATTCCTTGTTACTAATCTGGCCTCTTCCATTAAATCTTCAGATTCTCTTACGTATACAAAACCCCTGGAAATAATATCAGGTCCTGCAATAAGGTTTCCTGTTTCTCTTTCAGTTGTTATTACAATAACTATGAGTCCATCCTGAGAAAGGTGCTTCCTGTCACGCAGAACAATACTGCCCACATCACCAACTCCCAATCCATCAACAAATACCCTGCCGGATGGAACACTACTGTTTAATTTTGCTTCTTCGGCTGATAATTCAAGCACTCTCCCTATTTCCGGAATAAATATATTTTCCATTGGCATTCCCAGTTCATGAGCCAAATTTGCATGCTGTTTTAAATGCCTGTATTCACCATGAACAGGCATAAAAAATTTGGGCCTTATAAGAGTATGGATTAATTTTATTTCTTCCTGGCATGCATGGCCTGAAACGTGAATATCTGCGAGAGATTCATAAATAACATTAGCTCCTCTTTTAAACAATTCATTTATTACTTTGAATACCAGCTTCTCATTTCCAGGTATTGGTGAAGCCGATATTATAACAAGGTCTCCTGGAACTATCTCTACCTTTTTATGCTCAGATGCAGCCATTCTCGACAATGCCGACATAGGTTCCCCCTGAGTTCCAGTTGTAATCACTACTGTTTTATCAATAGGATATCTGTCTATATCGTCTACATCAATAATAGTACCTTCAGGTGCTGTCAGATAGCCAAGCTTTGTGGCAACATCCACTACATTGGTCATGCTTCTACCGCATATTGCCACCTTCTTATCGAACTTGACAGAAGCATTTATCACCTGCTGAATTCTATGAACATTAGAAGCAAAAGTGGCTATAATTATCCTGCCTTTTGCTTTCATAAAAATTTCTTCAAAGGTGTTGCCTACAGTCCTTTCAGACATTGTATAACCTTCTCTTTCAATGTTTGTGCTGTCACACATAAGTAAAAGGACACCCTTGCTGCCCAATTCCGCCAGACGTGCAAAGTCCATAGGCTTACCCTCAATAGGAGTATAGTCTATTTTAAAATCACCTGTATGAACAATAATGCCAAGTGGTGTAAATATTGCCAATGCCACAGAATCTGCAATACTATGAGTAGAGCGGATAAACTCAACCTTGAAACAACCCAGTTCAATACTTTGTCCCTGCTCAACTCTCTGAAGTACAACCTGGTCAAGCATACCATGCTCTTCCAATTTGTATTCCAGCAAGCCAAGAGTAAGTCTTGTCCCGTATACCGGTGCATTTATCTGTTTTAAGACATATGGAAGAGCACCAATATGGTCTTCATGTCCATGGGTTAGTACAATTCCCCTAATCTTTTCCTTGTTTTTAATGAGATACGAAACATCCGGAATGACCAGGTCAATACCCAGCATTTCATCTTCTGGGAAAGTAAGTCCGCAATCAACTATAATAATATCATCCTCACACTCAAATACAGTGATATTTTTTCCTATCTCATTTACTCCTCCCAAGGGTATAACTTTCATTTTCTTTTTCTTTTTTGCCACAATTAAACCTCCAATTAAATTAACTGATTACTTCAACTAAATATTTCACGGATAAAAAATTTCGAGGCGTGACAAACATAATGACATCTGCATCAAATTACAATGAGCACACTTTCAGCTGAAAGCCTGCCAATGTAAATGCAGTGTAGCCATTAAGTCATTCCACATCTATAGTTGGAAATAAATTTCTCACTCAATAATAATAATAAAACATTTTAATATATTATAAAGCCCCGGTATATTTAACAATATACTAACATAAATCCAGTAAGTATATTATTAAATATCTTTATTATCACCATTAATAATATTAAATCATTTATTATAAACTGTCAATTTATCTTTATTACTTTATTGCTACTTACTGTTATTTCCCTGTATACTTCGAAAGTTTGGTCTGCTATGGAATCCCAGTTGTAAATATTTCTCACTTTATCAAGGGCTTTCTTTTTCATTATCTCAGCCTTTTCAGGATTAAAAAGTATTTCCAGAATGCAGTCTGCAAGGGAACTTGGATTACCAGAGTAAAACTTTAAACCATCAACCCCATGCTCTACAATTTCTCCTAGCCCTCCTGCATCTGAAACCACAATAGGTACATTCGCCATAATCCCTTCAAGAGCTACAATCCCGAAAGGTTCATATAGGCTTGGAAACACTGCTATATCAGCACATTTGTATAATTTCCCCAAAACTTCCTCACTGATGTACCCGGTAAAATATACTTTATGCTCAATGTTCATTGCACAGACTTTTCCATGCAGATAATCGAGTTCAGGTCCTTTACCTGCAATTACAAATTTAACATCATAATAATGGCAAAGTATTTTCGGAATAGCATCTATAAGTATATGGACCCCTTTCTCATTAACAATTCTCCCTACAAAAAAAACGATTTTTTCATTGCTCATAGCATAATTATTTCTAAATTGCATGTCTCTTGAAAAATTATCAAACTTTTTTAAATTGACACCATTTGGTATTATTCGTATTTTATCTTCCGGCAGCTGAAAATTATTTTTTACTTCATAGAACATATATCTGCTATTGACAATCACTCTCCACGATTCATAAGTAAGCCACCATTCTACACTATTTATATAGCTTTGTACTTCATTATGTATTCCACTATTTCTTCCGGCTTCTGTAGCATGTATAGTGGATACAAGAGGTGCTTTATAGGAATGCTTTAATGCTCTTGCAGTAAAAGCTGTCAGCCAATCATGAGCATGTATTATATCAAACTCTCCTATTTCATTAAAAAGTCCTATTGATCTTTCTAATAATGAAAAATTCATATGAAGAACCCAATCAATAAAATTTCCCGGGGCAATATCATAAATATTTGTTCTATGGACAAAAACTTTCTCATCCTTTTCATCTTCTGCTTCATTTACATCATTTTTTTCCTTCCACGTAACTATGTGCACTTCATTTCCCTGTTCTCCCAGTTTTTGCGCCAGATTATATACAACTCTTGCTATACCGCCAACAATTCTGGGTGGATATTCCCACGAAAGCATTAATATTTTCATTCTTATTCTCCTTTCACTAAATCCACTCATTTATATATTATTGTTCAACTTTTCTACTTTCTTTATGTATAAATAAAGCAATGATTTTGCAGTAATACTAATATGAGTATTAAATATTTTCCGAATATTATTGAGTGATTTAATTCAAAATAGTATATAATAATGTTAATGTCGGATTAAATGCAGTAGAAATTCAATGGGTTTAATGTTAAATTTTAAGAAAGGAGGTACGTAATTTGCCCGTACTGGAAGAACATAGTAAAAGTCAATATGAACTGCCGGAAAGTTATGAAGATAACAATATAGCAATAATGGCCGTAGATGCTCATACTCTATATGCTTATTGGGATATTTCAAATAATAAGATGCAGAACCTTATCAACAATATAGGCAGCATGGTTTGGGAAAACTCGGTTCCTGCACTTAAAATTACAAATCTAACTAAAAATTCAAGTTTTTTCGTTAGAATAAACGGCTTTTCTCACGATTGGTATATAAATATTCATGATTCCGGGTGTATATTTGTGGCTGAATTAGGCAGGAAAATTACTGATGATTATTTTATCAGCTTCGCTACATCAAATCATATATCACTGCCTGATACAAGTATAAGCTTTAATAATACAGCTTGCTTTGTAAACTGTAAATATGCCATGGAAAGTGCTTTTAGTGGAGATGATAATATCCCTTTGGAGTACGGAATTAACGTAAACGGTAATTTAAGAAGGATAACAGCCCTCATGTTTAATGAAGAATTTGGGAAACTTCCAGATTTCGAGGAAATATATGGTAGTTGTAGCTCCAGCATTTCTTCAATGTTTTATTGTGAACAGGAAAGAGTTTCATCTTTGGAAAATTTTAATTATGAAAAAAAGAAAATCCTATCCTTAAGCTCTTTTGAGATTATTAAGAAAGATAAGAAATAATATTAGCAAAACAAAGAAAGTCAAAAGCATAGTATAAAGTTAGAGATAGAACCAATGGCGTGAGCAGAGACGCTTAATAGGAAAATATCAGAATGAAAAGAAAGGAGATGCCACAACTTCTGCATTTTTGGTGGCAGAATTTAATTGGCAAAGGGATACGTAGCATTTGTATTACATGCTCACCTTCCATTTATACATCATCCTGAACAGGATGATTTTCTGGAAGAAAGATGGCTTTTTGAAGCTATATCAGAAACGTATATACCTCTTATTACTGTTTTCAACAGACTTCTTGATGAAGGCTTAGATTATCGCGTTACTGTTTCATTTACTCCTCCGCTTCTTTCAATGCTGTCAAATAACCTTTTGCAAAACAGGTATATAAGATATCTAGAGAAACTTATTGAATTATCAGAAAAAGAAATTAAAAGAACTGAAGGTCAGATTGATTTTAACAGGCTGGCCAGGATGTACAATGATAAATATAAAAATGACTTGTACATATTCAGAGATAAGTACGGCAAGGATCTTGTAAATGCCTTTAAAAACCTTTATGACTCAGGGAAATTTGAGTTCATTACCTCGGCAGCAACACACGGTTATCTTCCTCTTTTAGCTATAAACCCTGAAAGCATAAATGCCCAAATTGCATTAGGAGTTAAATCTTTTCAAAGATTTTTCGGTTTTAAACCCAAAGGCATGTGGCTTCCGGAATGTGGATATGTTCATGCTATTGAACCAGTACTCAAAAAATATGGAGTAGAATATTTTTTTTCGGAAGCACATGGTATACTTTTTGCTGATCCAAGACCCGTATTTGGAACCTTCTCACCAATTATAACCCCGAAGGGTATGGTAGTCTTTGGTAGAGATACGGATTCCTCAAAGCAGGTATGGAGTTCAAAAGAAGGATACCCCGGTGACTTTGATTATAGAGAGTTTTACAGGGATATCGGTTATGATCTGGACTATGAATACATAAAAGAATATATATCTGCAGATGGTCAGCGCATAGATACCGGTATAAAATATTACAGAATAACAGGCAACACTGAAAATAAGCAGCCATATAACCCCGGTTGGGCGCAAAACAAAGCAGATTTACATGCCTTTGATTTTATGTATAACAGACAAAAACAAATTGAATACCTTTCTGATATAATGGATAAACCTCCAATAATAGTGTGCCCTTATGATGCTGAGCTTTTCGGTCATTGGTGGTATGAAGGGCCATATTGGATATATTCTCTGTTCAAAAAAATGGATGTTCCCGGTAATCCTATTAAGCTTACAACACCCGGGGAATACATAAATGGAAACCCCATTATGCAGGTATCTTCACCTTGCCCATCGTCCTGGGGTTATAACGGTTATAATGAAGTCTGGCTTAATAAAACTAATGATTGGATTTATCCTCACCTGCATAAAGCAGCTGAAAGGATGACAGAACTGGCAAACGAAAACAAAAATGCTACGGGTTTGAAACAAGACGCCTTAAATCAAGCAGCAAGAGAGCTTCTCCTAGCACAAAGCAGTGACTGGGCTTTCATAATGAAAACCGGCACTATGGTCCGCTATGCAGAAAAACGGGTAAAAGATCACATAGGCAGGTTTTTAAAGCTTTATCATGATATTAAAGAAGGCGTAATAGACGAAAACTGGCTTAGAGATATTGAATATAAAGATGACATTTTCCCTAACATGGATTATAGTTTATTTACTAGTGGAGGATGAATATGGCTGAATTCGTGCATGTATTTCACAAGAAAACCGGATATAACTGCCCCATATGCAATTCGGAAATGCATATGGTTTACTGGCGTGATAAATCAAGAAGTTTCATGTGCATAAAATGCTTCTTCGGCTTTAATTATAAATAGGAAAATAACTGGCAACTATTGCTTTCTTCTCTCGTTAATACTATTTATTGTAAATAATGTTATATTTCGTATTTTTAATGTTTACAAGTAGAGCAATATGTAGTATTATAATTATGTAAATGAGGTATTTTGTGTAAATTGTAAAGGGAAAAGTCAGATTGGAGGAGCTATAGTAATGGAGAATGAAAAATTATTTGAATTTTTGACAATAATGCATTCCGAAATGAAGGAAGGCTTTAGTAAGATTGATGAGCGTTTTAGTGAGATTGATGAGCGTTTTAGTGAGATTGATGAGCGTTTTAATGAGATTGATGAGCGTTTCAGTGAAGTTAATAACAGACTGACCAAGATTGAAAATACTGTAATAAAAATTGAGAACGAGCATGGCAAAAAGCTTCAGGTTCTATTCGATGGATACAGGCAACATTCAGACCAGCTGGAGCGCATTGAAAAAGAAGTCACCAAACATGATGAATTTATATTAAAGAGAGTAAAATAAAATTAAATATGTTACAGGACACATTTTATTATTTATAATATCAAACGATGAAAAAATAACTGGTGAAAAAATCTGAAAAAAGTTGAATTAGCTCTTGCAAAAAGTAGATGATGATGGTATAATATTTTTCGTTGAGCCGATGCGGGATTGTGTAATGGTAGCACGAATGACTCTGGATCATTTTGTGAGGGTTCAAATCCTTCTCCCGCAGCCATACAAAAATCCACAATGGTAATAATTTTTATATACTCATTTACTCATTGTGGATTTTTGTATTTTTAAATAGGTCTGAATAAAATTTGATCTATTTTCGTCTGAATTCCAAAGGTGATATTCCGGATTTCTTCTTAAATACTCGGTTAAAATAGCTTACGGAACTAAATCCACAGGAAAAAGCAATTTCAGTAATATTCATATTTGTCGTAAGGAGCAGTTCCTGGGCATATAAAACTCTGACATCATTTAAATATTGTGTAAATGTATATTTTGTAGCTTTCTTGAAGCATTTGCAGAAGTGTTGGTTGCACATACCCGTAAGGGATGATACATCATTTATTGATATGGAATTGTTATAATTTTTAAAGATATAATCTATAGCTGGAGATATCTTTTCCAGTAAAAGCTTTTGCTTCATATATTCTTCAGCCCTGCTATCTACAAACTGGGTATTTCTGTATATAATACCGAGAAGCTTATACATATGAGATGCCAAATAATATCCATATGCACTATTTTTATTTATAAATTCTTCTATAATATTTGCCATACACCGTTGGATTTCAATATTTACTTCATCGCTCCCATTAAAAGGGAAATAATTGCTTATTATCTTATGATTCCAGTGCTCTCTGTAATATAAACTGATAAAAGAAGGTGGTATCTGCATAATAAGTATTTTTATGTATATGTTGGGGTTCAGGTACAATGAATGGAGGTCCAAACCATTTATGTATGCCATGTCCCCTTTTTTCATTCTGTAAGTATTGCCATTAATCCTCTGATCAACAGCCCCGCAAATCACATATACAATCTCTGTAAATTCATGCCACAGGTCATTATAATCATTATGCTGCTGTTTTTGACTATCTATATATGACCTTATATCACTTCTTTCTGAAATCCATATATTAAAAGGCAATCCCTCATCTCTTAAATTTACATACTCCTTAAATGCTCTCATTATTCTCCACTTCTATATTTCATTATCTCTTCTAAAATATTAATGCCGGCTATTTTCTTAAGTTATATTATAGTATATCGGTAGACAAATACAAGTGTATGATGAAGTGATGAAGTGCGGGTGCATTTAAAATTTTTGAAGAAATATATTCCAGACGCTATCGTTACGGTACTTAGAGCCTTTAAATTCACCTACAGGCAGAATCAAACTCACAAAATAATCTGAATAAAAAATAGTAAAAAATAGTTATTATTCTGTTCATTTGCAAGTTTAAATTTTTTTTATTCATACTTGTGTATTTACGTTTATTAAAAAAACTATGTCTATAATTTCACAATGCATTGATTTTAGCTGATTTTATGATATAATATTTTATAAGAAATCTCTGTAGTTTTTACTTTTTTGTGGACTATGTTGATTTTTTAACAAGTTGAACTTGCATAAACATTATTTGGAGGGGGTTAAAATATGAAAACTTCTGACCTGTTGATTTCCAGTGTAAACATTACTGAAGATGAATACCACTATAAAGGTCAATTTGTTCTAAGTTCAGAACATAAATCTTTAATTGTAGATTTAGCCGTACTATATGATGATAACGAAATTAACAATATTAAGGAAGAATTTAATTTGCAGGAATCCAACAGTGAAATACGAGAATCTCTATTAAACAGACTTGTCATAAAAGCAGGTATATCCTCAAAAATTGTCCAGGGTGAGGACTATTTTGAGCTAAAAGCAAAGAGAACATAAAATTGGGGCGCATTTTTTCATATTTTACATCGAGAAAAAATGCGCCCTGATTTTTACTTACTCTTTATTCCGGTTTATTTGCTTTCATTTGCCATTAATTACCGCTTGGGCGGCTGCAAGCCTTGCAATAGGTACTCTAAAGGGTGAACATGAAAC